>JAITKT010000414.1 GCA_031278225.1 Deltaproteobacteria bacterium | reverse complement strand
GCGGGCGGGGTTTCGCTCTTGGGGAGAAGTTCTTTCGCGAGGGCCGAGCCCTTTTCGAGCTTTTGGATCTCGGTTTCGCCCTTGGTCGCGAGCTCCCGGAACTGCCCTATGGTCTGCTTCATGATCGGCAGGGAATCCACCTTGTAGCGGTTTATCTCGTCCAGGGACTGGAGCACGTCGGAGAAGGCCTGTTTCAGGACGTCCACGGAAATGGAGGAAGAGGCGGCCTGTTTGTGGATCTCCGTTCCCTGCTCCTTGAGCATCTTGGAGGTCTGGGCTATGAGGTTTTCCGTCGTGGCGTTCAAGGCCTGGATCTTCTCGAGCGTCACCTTTTGATTGTAGAGGGCGCCCGCGACCGTGATGG
Organism: Deltaproteobacteria bacterium; assembly: GCA_031278225.1. Taxonomy (GTDB): domain Bacteria; phylum Desulfobacterota; class Desulfarculia; order Adiutricales; family Adiutricaceae; genus JAITII01. Next base: position 4,799 of record JAITKT010000414.1, on the reverse strand, counting down.
AGATTCGGAGGGCGTTGACCGTCACGTTTTTGGCCCTCTCCACTCCCCTTATGAGCTCGCGGTTGTTGCGCTGGATGACCTCCATGGCGATTATTCCCTGCTGGCTCACCGTTTGCAGCTGCTGGATGTCGATGAGCTTCTGGCGCAGGGGAAAGAGGATTTCCTCCTTTATGAACTTGATCTTGTCCGGGTCTTTGCCCTGGGCCTCCGCCTCGGATATTTTCTGATCGATGGCGGTGTCCATGTTCTGACCCATTTCGAAGTCCTCGAGGAGCTTCTTGGTGTTGGTCCTTAATCTCAACTGCTCCTTTTCGAGGTCGGCGTTGTCGGAAATCAGGGTCGCCTTCCCCTTGTCCAGGGAATCGAGGATGGAAGAGAGGACGGACTCCGACTTTTTGTATTTGCCGAAATAACGGCGCACCGGGTTGAAAAAAATCCCCAGAAAGCCCTTGCCCGAAAAGTTGACTTTTTCCGGGTCGAGGTTTCTTATCTCGGTGTCGAGGTCCACGAGACTCTTGGAAACGACGCCTCCGCCCTCGCCCGCCTTGGAGAGCTCGCTGGCCGAAGTCTCCAGAAACTTCGACGAACCGGCGCTCACGGCGTCCATGGAGCTGTCGGCAAATTGTTTCATCATTTCCAAGACTTTTTTCGTCTGATCGTTTTCCGCCGGGTCGAGGGACAGTATGACTTCGGCGTTTTTCTTCGCCTGTTCCTTTAAGGGGTCGACCTCCTGCGGGGCGAGTTGAAGCTCCTGAGTCACTTCTTCTTTGAGTTTTTCGGGGTCCAGTTTCGTCAAACTGAAGGTTTTGGTTAAATCTACGTCGTTCGGGGGGGGCGGGGTGACGGGAGCCCCGGCGGAAGTGGTGGAATCATCTGCCATGCTTTACTCCTGGGTGTGTGTTGTTGAAAAAACAAAGACGAATCCGGACGGAAACGCCAAAAAACGGCGAATCCGTCGAAACGCGAAAAGTCATATGGCGAAATCCGGGGGAAAAACCCCCGGCGGCGTCTTTTGAAATCTCCGACGTTCGACGAATCGCGGATGAGGAACGTCGGTCAAAGAAAATCGCTTTGACGCGCCCTTTTTCCCTCGCGGTGTCGATCTGAAGAAGAGTTCGCGAGTCTGAAGGGGTTTTCGGGCCGGACACGGTTATTTTCGAGGTTGGAGCGCCAAGTTTTGGAAATTATAGCATAAAAGCGGGAAAGTGGATATTTCCGCTCTTTTCGGGGGAATTTCCCCCCGAAAAAGGCGGATTTACCCCGAAAACCCCCCGTTTCGGGGACGGGGCGGACATCGGTTGGCCCCCCCGGTCGGTTTTTCGGGGAAAACCCCGGGCCCCGGCGGGAGACGGGGAGGGGGATTTCCGGGGCGGGCGCTGGGGGAAGCCCGGCGGCGGTCCCCCCCGGCGAAATCCGTCCCATTTCCCGGCCCCTTACGTTCCATTGTTCTCCCGTCCCCTTTCGTTCCATTGTTCTCCCGTCCCCTTTCGTTCCATTGTTCTCCCGTCCCTTTGCCGTCCCGTCGGGTCGCGCCCCGGGGTCTTTTCGGGCCATTCGGCCCGGTTTTCGATTTTTCCCGATTTCTCGCGTTTTCATCGGCTCCGGTCCCTTCTCGTCCGATTTCTTCCAATGGTCCCCGGGGCGCTTCCGAATCCGGTTCCGGTTTTTCGTTCGGGCGACGAAGGCGTGCGCGTTCGCGCGATGACGATTGACGTCGCCGCGAAATCGGCGCCGGCGTTTACCGCGGCCGCGAAAAACGAAAAGTTTGTTTCGTGACGTTTGCCGAAAACTCCTCGGGAATTCGCGCGAAAGCTTCTTTTTTTAATTGTTTTCGAAACATCGGTCTTAACATATCTCAAGGCGCGGGCGTCGCGGCGGCGGGATAATCTTTTCCGGGGGAAAGGAGGATTCCGAATGACCGTCATTCGAAACGCGAAGAAAATAAGAGAGATCGTTTTGATCGACCAAGACCTCTGCGACGGCTGCGGCAAATGCGTCCGCGGCTGCGCCGAAGGGGCCCTGGTCATCGAGGGCGGCAAGGCCCGACTCGCGGCGGACCTTTACTGCGACGGCCTGGGCGCCTGTCTGGGCGAATGTCCCCGGGGGGCGATTTCCATAATCGCGCGCGAGGCTGAGGACTTCGAGCCCGGGGCGACCGGGAAATCCGGCGGAACCGGGGTACAATCGAAGAGCGTCGACTTCAAACTCCCGGGGACGGTCCCCGTTCGCGGGGGAGCGAAGGCCGCGGGATTCGATCCGCCCGCCCCCGTTTCGACCGTTCCCAATCCCGCCGTTCGGGGGATGGACGCGAAAGGGCCCAAGGGCCTCGTCAACTGGCCCATCCGGTTGAGGCTCGTTCCCGCGACGGCCCCTTTCCTGAACGCCCCGGTCCTCACGGTGGCGGCGGATTGCGCGGCGTTCGCTTGTCCCGATTTTCACGCCGTCTTTCTCTCGTCGGGTCATCCCATCCTCGTCGACTGCCCCAAATTCGGGGACGTCGAAAGATTCATCGAGAAAATCGGGGACATTCTCGAAAACAATCCTTCCATAAGGACGGTGAGGGTCCCCATAATGGAGGTCCCCTGTTGCGGGGGTCTCGCTCGCGCCGTCGTCAAAGGCGCGGAACGCTCCGGAAGGGAAGACGTCTCGATCGTTTCGTGCTCGGTCGGAAGAAACGGAACCCTGACCGTCGAAGAAAACCCGTAACCCGACAAACACCGAAAAGAGGCTCGGAATGGCTCCTCTCATGTGCCCCGGACAGGACACCCGGTTTTGGAAACCGGACGACATATTCGAAATAGTCTGCCCCTCTTGCGGGGCGAAGGTGGAGTTCTTCAAGGACGACGCCAATCGCCGCTGCCCGGGCTGCGGACGCGGCTTTCCCAACCCCAAACTGAACGAAGGCTGCGCCAAGTGGTGCAAGTTCGCCGACAAGTGCCTGGGCCTGAACGGGGAGTTTCGGGAAAACATGAAGCTCAAGGAGGGCTTCAAAAGCGGCGTGAAGTTCGGGGTTTGAGGAAATCCGTCCGTCGCCCCCGACGAAGCCGGGGGACGATCGGGGTTCCGCGGTTTTGAACGTCCCCGCGGTTCGCCTTTCATGGGCGCGCCGCGGGGGCGTTTCGTTTTCGGGCGGCGGCCCGGAACTTCGCGAGACGTTCCCGTGACTTTGTTTTTTTGACGAGGCCGGCGCGGGGACGCGGGGGCGTCGGGGACGCGGACGCTTCCCGGCCGAACGACCCCGAACCCTTGCGTCGATTTCCGTTTTGGGATAAAAGCAATCAGAGCCGTTCGAGGAATCGCCATGGAAGAGGAAAAACCCGCCAAAAAGAAGGGATTGTCGCGCCTGCCCGAAGCCAGGTTGCTGGCCGCGGCCTCTTCCATCGGTTTGTCCATGGTCTTCGCGATTGTCTTCGGCGCGGCCGGTGGTCATTACCTTGACAAATGGCTCGGCACCAAGCCCTGGCTTTTTTTCGCGGGGCTTTTGGTGGGTCTCGTCGCGGCGTTCAACAATCTCGTGATTCTCAGCGGACGCATCGAAAAACAGAGGAAAAAGGTCTATGGAAGAGAAGAGGACGGAAGAAAAGGAAAGGACGGGAAAGACGGAAACGACTGACGAAGTCTCTTCGGAAAAGGACCGGGACGCCCCGGACGCCGCGGAAGCCGCGGGGGAGTCCCCGGGGGAGCCCCTCGGGGAATCGGTCGGGGAGTCGTTAGACGAATCCCGCGACCCGGCCCTCGGGGCGCCCCTCACCCCGCGGGAAAGGCATTCCTTTCACTCCCTGAGGCTGGGAAGCCGCAGGATGTTCCTGCTCACGGCGGCCATTTCCGTTGTTTTGATCGTCTTCCTTCTGGTCGGGGAGGGATGGTTCTGGGCCTTGGGCGGTTTTCTGGGGTCGGCGATTGTTTTGGGCAACCTCGCCGTTTTCCATCGCGCGATGCTCGGGAGCGAGCCCACGAGGACGGAGTCCCCCCTGTGGGTGACCATTCTGAAGTTTTACGGGCTCTTCGTCCTCACCATAGCCTTGGCGGCCCTGATAATAATCTTCGGGATCGGGAATCCCTTCGGGTTTTTGGCGGGGCTCATGGTTTTCCTTCCCTCCTTTTTCGGGACCCTGATCTGGATGGCCGCGTCCGCGGCCTTGGCCAAAAGGGGCAAGACCCGCGGGAAATGACGGGGGCGAAACCCAAATTGCTCGTCATGACCGGCCCCACCGGCTCCGGGAAGACGTCTCTGGCCCTGAACGTCGCGAAACGCTTGAACGGGGCCATAATAAACGCCGACAGCGTGGCCTTCTACGAGGGTTTCGACATAGGGTCGGCCAAACCCACCGGGGAAGAGAGGAGCGCCGTTCCCCATTTCCTCTTTGACGTCGCGAAACCCGACGAGAATTTCGACGTCGCGGCCTACGTCGCCCTCGCGAGACCGATCGCGAGGGAGATAACCGAAAAGGGCATGGTCCCCCTGGTCGTGGGGGGAAGCGGACTGTATCTCAGGAGTCTCGTCCGCGGGCTTTTCGCGGGGCCGGGTAGGGACGAGGCGTATCGGGAGGAGCTTCGAAAAACGGAGGCGGAGGGGATTTCCCTCCACGGGCTCCTCAAGAAACTCGACCCCAGGGCCGCCTCGCGGCTCCACGAAAAAGACAGGCAAAGGATCGTCCGGGCCCTGGAGGTTCTGAACGCCGAAGGGACGAGCATAGTGGACTTTCAGGAAGGGCACGGGCTCTCCGACGACCCCTTCGAGACCCTCTTCCTCGTGACCGCCCCGGACCCGCGGACCCTGCGGGAAAACCAGGAGATCG
>JAITKT010000380.1 GCA_031278225.1 Deltaproteobacteria bacterium | reverse complement strand
AAAAAGCCGGACGCTCTCTCGCCCCGGCTTCCGCGGGTCCCTTAAATTTTCGACCGGACTCAGGACAGGTTGGTGTTGGGCATGGGAGCGGGGGCCGGGTCGGAATCGACCGGGACGTTTTTCGGGGGAATCCACTTGGAAAGGGTGCGAAAAAGCTCTTTCACGTTTATGGGCTTGTTCACGTGGTCCACCATGCCCGCCTTGAGGCTCAGATCCCTGTCCGAGCTCATGGCGTGGGCCGTCATGGCGACGATGGGGGTGGGGCACCCGAGTTCCCGTATGGTCCTCGCGGCGGTGAGGCCGTCCATGACGGGCATCTGGATGTCCATGAGAATGAGGTCGAAGGTGTCTTTTTGGATCGTGTCCACGGCCTTTTGCCCGTCCCCCGCGATGGTCACCTCGAAGCCGGCGTTGGTCAGGATCTTGGAGGCCACGAGCTGGTTCACCTCGTTGTCCTCGACGAGAAGTATCCTCGCCCCTTTTATGGCCTGGACCTCTTCCCCCTTGGATTTTTTTTGTTTGTGCGCGACCTTTTCCATCTTCCCGAAAAGGTCCATCAGGCAGTCGTGGAGGTAGGATTCGGTCAGGGGTTTGGTGAGAACCTTCTTGACCCCCAGGCTCTTGGCCTGGGAGAGTATTTCGTCCCTGTTGTAGGCCGTGACCATGACGATCAGGGAGGATTTGACCACCTGGGCGATTTCGTTGATGCGCCTTATGGTCTCGATGCCGTCGATGCCCGGCATCTTCCAGTCCACCATTATGAGGTCCGGTTTTTTCCGTTCGTTCTTGAGGTATTGGATGGCCTCGTCCCCGGAGCTCAGGGTGGTGACGTTCTTGACTCCCTGCTTGGCGAGGGCCTGCCTGATGAGCTCCAGGGCCGTGATGTTGTCGTCGACCGCGAGGATTTCCAAAGAATCGAAGGAAACCGCCGCGGCGTCCACGGTCTCGGGGGGCTTGTCGCTCATTTTGAGCTTCACGGTGAAACTGAAGGTGGCCCCCTTGCCGGGGTCGCTTTCCACCCAGATGGTCCCGCCCATGAGTTCGACCAGGCGTTTGGAGATGGTGAGACCCAAACCCGTTCCCCCGTACTTGCGGGTTATGGAGGTGTCGGCCTGGGTGAAGGGCGAGAAGAGATTCTTGGCCTGTTCCTCCGAGAGCCCTATGCCCGTGTCGGAGACGGCGAACTTCAGGAGGGCCTCGTCCCCGATCCTCTCCTTCAGTTCCACCTTGACGGTCACGCCGCCCTTTTCGGTGAATTTTATGGCGTTGCTCAGAAGGTTGTTGATGACCTGGCCCAGTCTCACCTGGTCCCCCCGGAGGTAACGGGGCACCTCCGGATCGATGTCCAGGGTGAGGGCGAGGCCCTTGTTCGCGGCCTGGGCGCTGTGGAGCTTCATGTCCGCGGCGGCCAGAATGTCGAGGTTGAAGACGGCCATCTCCATCTCGAGTTTTCCCGCCTCTATCTTCGAGAAGTCCAGGATGTCGTTTATGATCCTGAGCAAAGCCTTGGCCGCCGTGTTTATCCTCTGGTGATACTCGTAATGCTGCTCCGAGAGTTCCGCGGACTCGAGGATCAGGTGATTCAACCCCAGGATGGCGTTCATGGGGGTTCTTATCTCGTGGCTCATGTTGGCCAAAAACTCGCTCTTGGCCCGGGCGCTCTCCTCGGCGAGCTCGCGGGCCAGTCTGGCCTCCCGCTCCTGCTCGATCATTTTGAAGATGTCCTGCTCCAGCTTCTTCTTTTCGCTGAAGTCGAAATGGCCCCCCATGAGCCGGGTGGCCCTCCCGTTTTCGTCCCTCTCGACGACCCTCCCGAGGTCGTAAGTCCAGACGTAATGACCGTCCTTGTGACGCATCCTCATCTCGCAGGCGTAGACCTGAACGTCCCCCGAAAGGCACATTTCGAGCGCGGCGTTGGCCGCGGGTTCGTCCTCCGGATGGACCAGGGACTCCCACTCGTCGATGGTTTCCGAAAGTTCCCCGGGACGGTAGCCGAGAAGGTCGTAGAAGATGTGATTGTATCGGATCCGCCCGGAGGGCACGTCCCAGTCCCAGGACCCGAAGGCCGCCGCCTCGAAGAAGAGCTCCATCTGCTCTTTGTTTTCCTTCAAGGTCTGCTCGGTCTCCTTCTGTCTCGTGACGTCCAGCATCACCCCCAGAAGTCGCGAGGGCTTACCTTCCCCGTCGAACTCCACGACCCTTCCCCTCTCCTGGGTCCAGACCATGGAGCCGTCCTTTTTGATGGTCCTGTAGTCCGCCTCGTGGAAGGGGGTTTTGCCGGTTATGTGGGCCTCCAGGGCCTCGTTGGCCCTTTCGAGGTCTTTCGCGAGAACGAATTTCGACCTGTCCTTCAAGGTTTTCCCCAGCTCCGGGAGCTCGTAACCCATGGAAGCGGCCCATTTGGGGCTGTACACCACCTCCCCGGTCGTGAGGTCCAGGTCCCAAGTCCCGAGGTTCGCGGCGTCCAGGACCGCGGAGAGCCTCTTTTGCTCCAGGGCCAGGGCCCTTCCCGCCGTCTCCTTCTCCTGGAGGGCCTTGGTCAGGGCCTGCCTCGCGAGCCTCTTCACGTGGATGTCCTGCACCACCCCCGCGAAGACGAGGGTCCTCGGGTCTTCCCTGGCGTCCTTGAGGATCTCGCAGTTGAGGTTCACCCAGCGCCATTCTTCCCTGTTGTAGCAGAAGAGCCTGTGCTCCAGCTCGTAGTGGTCGTTTTTCCCCTGGATGAGCTCGTCCAGACCCGCCAGAAAGTGTTCCAATTCGTCCGGATGGACCCAGTTTTCGATGTACTCCTTGAGACTCATGGTCTTCTTGTGGGGATTGTCCTCTTTGTTTCCCAAAAGAAGAAGAAAGGAGTCGCTCACCGCGATCTCGGCGCTGTCGACGTTGTCCGCCGACAATTCCAGCTCCCACAATCCGATGCCGCTCAGGAAGAGATTGTTGGCCAGGCTCTCCAAAGTGAGCCTTTCGGGGGAGTTCTTTTTCCCTTGATCCTTCATACGGTGTCGTTCGCTCCAAAACAAAACGTTCTTCGGGACATGCCTGGGGCCCCGGCGCCCGATTTTTCGAAAACGAAAACAATCGGCCGCCGCGGGGCATTGTCGTATTTTACAAGAAATCACGCGAAAAATACAATATTCGGGACTTGCCCCGGGGGATGAACGCGAGCCGTTCCCGGTCCCGCCCGACGCCTTGATCCGAACGGAAATCACCCCCCGAAAAAGAGATCCCCGGAAAGGAACCGGCGCGAAAAGACGGGCGGGAACGGGACGGAATCGGAAGCGAAGAAAAAAACGATCTTTCGTTTATCCCGGCCGAACGGGACGAATCCGCCCCGGGAAACGGGACGAAATCTCCCCGCGAACGGCCCTCGCGACCGCGAAGGGAGTGATTTCAAGGCCTTTCGGGCGGGGGATTTCCGGCTCCCGAAAATCGCTTTCCCCTTTGAAATCGCGGTCAGCGTCGCGGCGCGCTTTTTCGATCCGACGCCCGAAAATTTTTCGCGTCGCCCGAAACTCGAAGTCCCGCGCCCTTCGGAAAAAAAACGAACGCCCCGGCGCCCGGCGTCCCCGGTTTCGAAAGCGGGCGGACGCGGGTTTTCCCGCGGTCTTCCCGCGATTTCCTTCGCGTTTTCCTTCGCGTTTTCCTTCGCTTTTTCGAAATTTTCGTTGTTTTTTCGGAGAAAGCCCGGCGGATTTCGATAACCCGCGCGAGGGGGCGAACGCGAAACCCCGCCACTTTCGAAAAGCGGCGGGGTCGGGACGCGTCGGCGTCGAACGCTCTCGCGAGGGAGCCGGGCGCGCGCCCCCGGGTGCGTCGTATCCCGCGGGTCGGTTCTCCCGCTCGTCGGACAACCCGGAAAATCGGGGGGCTCCGGACAATCCCCGGGAAGCCTCAGGAGAGGGCGTTCAAAAACCTTTCTATGACCCCGTAGCCTCCGGCCCAGAACTCGTCGTTCAGGGGGCCGACCCCGGCCGAGGCCAGGATGTCCGCGGGGGAGGCGGAAGACCCCAGGGACAGGATCCGGATGAGTTTGGGGGCGAAGGCCTTCCCTTCCTTTTCGAAAACGTTCCAGAGGCTGTAGACCAAAAGCTGCCCGAAAGTGTAGGCGTAGACGTAGAAGGGGGACTGGAAGAAGTGGGGGATGCAGGTCCACTCCCAGGCGAACTCCCCGCCCACGGTCATGGAATCCCCGAACTGGGTCTCGAGGTTCTTCAAATAGGCCCGGGAGAGCTCGTCCGCCGTGGCTCCCCGGAAAACCATGTCGTGGGCCTCGATCTCGAAGAGGGCGAAGAAGGCCTGCCTTCCGACGGTGGCGTAGGCGTCGTCGAGGACGTGGAAGAGGACGTCCCTCCCGCCGTCGACGCCGGCGCTCCCGTCAAGGTATTTTTTGGCGAGAAGCATCTCCCCGAAGGTGGAGGCCGTTTCCGCCAAGGGAAGGGTCGCCTCGAACTCCATGACCCCCTTGTCCTTCGCGAGAAGGGAGTGGGAGGCGTGCCCGAGCTCGTGGGCGAGGGTGAAGACGTCCTGCCGTCTTCCCTTGTAGCTCATGAGGACCCAGGGGCAATCCTCGGGAAGGACGGAGCAGCAGAAGGCCCCGGAACGCTTGTTGGGAAGGAGCCTCGCGCTCAGGTGTTCGCTTTCGTTGACCGACATCGCGAGCTTCGCGAGGTCCGGGGACAATTCCGAAAAGGCCTCCTTCACGAGGTTCAAGGCGGCGTCGAAGGGGACCTCCTCCTCGTCCGCCCCGGAATAGGGGGCGTAGAGGTCGTAGCGCCTGAAGGTCTCGAGTTTCAAAAGCTCCCTTTTCTTCTTGAAATAGGCCCCGAAGATCCTCGGGGCCTCGGACTTCGACACGCTCAGAAGACTCTCCACCACCTCTCCCGGAAGGTCGTTTCTGTTGTTGCGGGCGGCCTGGGGGTGGGGATAACCCCTGAGATTCACGTTCTCGATCCTCCAGTCCCTGGAAATGGCCTGAAAGATCTGGGCGATGAGGGGCCCGTCGCCCCCGTAAACCCTGTAAAACTCCTTGTAGGCCTCTTCCCTGGTCTTGGGGTCGGGGCTCCTGAAATACACCGAGAGCTCTTCCCGGGAAAGCTCCTTCCCTTTTCGCGAGGGGTCGAAGTGGCTCCTGAATTTGTAGCGCCCGGTTATGGTGTCGTAGAGGGTCGTCACCGCGTCCCTTCCGGTTATGTCCTTGAGGCTTATGATCCTCTCCTCGGGTTCCGAAAGGGTGTGGGGTTTGTTCGTCCTCAATCTTTTGAGCCAATGCCGGTGCGCGGGCAAACCCTCGGAAAGCCGTTCGCTCTCGTCGTCCTCGAGGCTCTGCCAGAAGAAAACGAAGAAGAGGGTCTTGTTCCCCACCTCGGCCAGGATCTCCTCCAGCTTCCCCTGAAAGCTCAAAATCTTCTGGTCCTGGGTGTCCTGGGCGAAGGCCAGACCCGCGTAGGAGGAGAGCCTGATCTCGCGCTCCCGTATCCGGACGTATTCGTCGAGCATGAGCCGGAACTCTTCCTTCGTCACGTCCCCTCGGCGGGCCTTGTCCCGCCAACGGAGAAATCTCTCCGTCAGGGCCAGCGTTTCCCCCGTGTCCCGGGCGAGTTCGGGTGAGTCCGCTTCGTAGAGAAGGGAGAGATTCCAGTGGGGGAGATTGTCGTTTGTCGTCACGGAACGCCTGTGTCTTTCTCGAAAAAAAATGTGTTTTTGGCCGGACGAAGCCCGGTCCCCGGGTCGGATCGCGGGATCCCCGGGCCGCGGCCGCCGCGGTCAAGAAAAAAAAGAATCCGCCGGAAACCCGGTCGCGAACCGAAACGGAAAACGGATGGGAACAAACGCCGGAACGAAGCCGCGGCGGGGAAGGCTTTTCGAAATCGGGGGCCCGGGGGCCTTTCAGTCCAGGGGCGGATGCAGCCGGTAGACCCTCGGGTTCCCCTTGTAGGCCGAGTCGTTCGAGCTCGCCTTCGTTATGACGCTCACGCAGCGGATGTGGTAGAGAGGTATCCCGTAAGCGGGGTTTCTTCTCTCGCAACCGAGGATTTCGGCCTTGTTTTCGGGGATCCAGGCCTTCTTGTTTTCCCGGAAAGCCACCTCCGTCGGCGAGGGTTCCTTCCTCGGGGTCACCTTGGGGGCCGCGGCGGCCGCCATGTCCTGAGCCCTCGAGGGATCGATTCCCAAGGGAGACCTCTCTATGACCGCTTCCCCGGGGGAAGCCGGGTTGGTGACGGGACTGGGGGTCCCGGGAAGATTCATGGAGGTCGCGGGGGCGGGAACCGCCGCGGGGAAACCCGGGACCGCCTGGGGGGTCTGAGCGGGAACCGGTTGCGCGGCCCCGCTCTGAGTCTCGTCCCTGAAAAGATCCACGAGCAGGGCGTCGCTTTCCTGGGGAACGGGGTAAGGCGTCGGTTGGCCGACCGGGGCTTGGGCGAGAAGAAGGCCCGGCGTCCCCAGGACGAACGCTATTGCCAATGCGAGACGTTTCATGAGTTATCCCTTTGCCTTTCCGCCCGGGAGCTTTCCCCGGGGCGGCCTGTGTCGGATGAGGGCGCGAATCGCGAATCTTCGAAACCGGGTTAAACGGACGTCCAAAAAAATTCCGGGAAATTTTCAATCCTCCGGACGAATCCGAAAACATTTTCGAAAATTCCGCCGCTACCCTTTTCAGGGGCTGACGATTTTGAAATTTCGCGAAATCCCTTTTCCGAAAAAACCTCTTTTTTTTCCGTTCCCCGCGACGCTGTCCGGTCCCCTTCAACCGCGAAACGCTTCCGGTTTCGGGAAAAACCCCCGGCGGGGGAAGTCCCCGGGAATTCGCGCGAAGAACATCCAAAATATTCAAATTAACGTATAAGAAGACGTAATAAAACCAAATTTGGCGGAACGGGGAAACATGAAATTTTTTCCGCCGTGACCCCGCGTTTCGTAAAATATCACAAAATCGCGAAAAACAACAGACCCGCGGGCGGCCGTTCCTGGCCGTTCCGAATCCGACCCCCGGCCGATAATCCGCGACCGGCGCCGCGAACGGCGAAACCCCCGAAACCGCCGGCTTCGGGGGCGCGAAAAAGAAAATTCACGGGTGTTTTTTCCGCCCCGGGGGCGGGCCCGCGCGCGGACGGCCTCGGCGCGCGGCGGGAAAAACCCTAAGATTCTATTATCTTGTCGCTGTCAAGGATGAGAACCACCCTTCCGTCGCCCAGGAGGGTCAGGCCGTTGAAGTAGGGAAGTTTCCGGAAGGTCTCGAGCTCGAATTCCTTGATGACTATTTTTTGCTGGCCCAGGATCTCGTCGGCCAGGATGGACTGGCGGGTGTCGTTTTTCCCGCGAAGGATTATGAAGACGAGGGAGCCGTGGGCGTCCAGGGTGCCGTCCTCGCGGCGCTTGGAGGGGTCCAGGGCGGAACCGTCTTCCTCGGGAAGTCCCAAAAGGGCTTTCAGGTTTATGACGGAGATGACCATGTCCCTGTGCCTGAAGACGGCCCCGTCCTTGTGGTGATGGACGTCCCCGGCGGACACGGTGACTATCTCGGACACGAACTCCAGGGGGAGACAGAAGGTGGAGGTCCCGACCCGGAGCATGATGGCCTCCTTGGTCAAGAGGGTGTTGGTGACGGGAAGCCTGAGCCCCACGGAGAGCCCGAGCCCGGGCTTGTTGTCCACGACCACCTCCCCGTTCCACTTCTTGAGGTTGGTCATGACGACGTCCATGCCCACTCCCCTTCCGGAGAGGTCGGTGGCCTGGTCCTTGGTGGAGAGGCCGGAGCTGAAGATTAACATCTCGGCCTCCTTGTCGGTCATGGAGAACTGCTGCTCCGGGGTGATGGTGCCCCTCTCCGCGGCCTTTTCCTTGATCTTTTCCAGGTTCAGGCCCCTCCCGTCGTCGGCCACCTGGATGAAGATGGCGGCCTCCTCCTGGGTGACGGTGATGTTGACCGTCCCGCGACGGGGTTTGCCCGCCGCGATCCTTTCGTCCGGGAGCTCCAGACCGTGGTCGACGGCGTTTCTCACGATGTGGACCATGGCCTGCTCCACGTCGTCCAAAAGGCTCTTGTCTATGGGGACCCTCTCCCCCTCGATGTTCATCTCGGCCTCTTTCCCTATCTTGTGGGAGATGTCCCGGACGAGGCGGGGGAACTTCTTGAGGATGTTGTTCATCTCCACCTGCCGCACTTCCATGATGGAACGCTGGAGGGAGACTATGTCGTTGGAAATGGTCCTCGAAACGGTGGAAAAGTCCCTCAAAAGCCCTATGTCCACCCCGGCCTTGCGGAAGGAAAACTGGAGGTGATTCAGGATCTCGCTCTTGGTGATGAGTTTTCCCACGGAATCCAGGAAGAGGTCTATCTTGGCCTCGTCCACCCTAATGGTCTTGACCTGGGGCTCCTTGGCGGCGGACGAGGACTTCGAGCTCCTGGCCGTCTTGACGGCCGGGGCCTCCACCTCCACCTGGAACTTCTGCTTGAGGCTGTCCAGCATCTCGGTGAAGAACTCCGTGGTCATCTGGTCCATCTCAAGCTGCTTCTCGGTGAAGAGCGACAGCCCGTCCCCCAGCTCCGCGATGAGGTTCATGGCGTCCTCGGTCGCCACGTCGGCGAGCGAGGCGTAGAGGTTGTTGGCGGTGTCCAGGAAGGTCTTGGCGTCCTCTGCGGTCTCCTTC
>JAITKT010000371.1 GCA_031278225.1 Deltaproteobacteria bacterium | reverse complement strand
TAACCCATAATCTTTAACATCCATTATCCGACCCGGCTCACAATCGTCTCAGCCGGAATCCACTCTCCCGAAACCAATCGGCGTTGATTTCATTCACGATAACAGCACAAGAATAAATGGTCCGATAATAATCAAAACCGTGTCGCCGACGATTCCTCGGGTCGGAGCGGCCTGAATTCTTTGTCATTTCAGCCATAATCGCTCAATGATTCTTCTGACGACCCGTTAAAAATTAACCTCATTATTTTCACATCATCAAGATGAAAAAACGATTTTCAGTGAAATCACCTGTTTAATTCCCTGAACATTCCTAAATGTTTCCCGCAAGAGACTCGCTGTTCGGAAAAAAACCGGTCGTGAAAGAATCGTTTTCCAATTAAGTGAAACAGATATTCATAACACACCGACCCTCATTTCCCTTACGATAATTTATGAACCCCGCGGACATCGGATGGTTGAAAAATCCGACCGACAAGACCGGCTCGCGAGGCAATCCGCGAACACCGACAAGTCGGAGAGGGACAATCCGCGCGTCGGGTCAGTCGAACAATGAATATTAAAGAAATACCGACAATCGTACCACCCGACCCCGCCAATGAAAGTCGACCAATCCGTCATTGCCTCCGCGGCCGGGTGAAAGGTTTTTACGGAGAGTTCCCGGGGAAAGACGCGGTTCGCGGCGAAACCCGGTCCTTGTCCGACCCGAAAAGAAGCTGTGATGTCTCATCTAACGGGACGGTGCCGGGATCAAAGCCAAAAAGGGACAAATCGCGCGAGATTGGAATTTGTGGCCCCGCCCGGGCAAACCATACCGGATATGGACCTTTGACTCTAACGGAACACCGACGAATGTTTTTTTTCAAAGGGCGGCGGACGCTCGAAGACACGCATGGCACCGAGACAAGCTGGACTTAACCGAACCACAAAAGCCTTTCCGGATGCCCGGACGTCATCGGAAGCCCTTTACCCCGCGGGATGACCACTCGAGACGCGATGTCCGAAAAATACGGGACCGAAACCGATTTCGATTGAATTTGGCAATCCGCCGTGATATGATGTTAAACCGGTCATGGCGCAAAGCATCGATCCGACCGCGAAATCCTCTTCTCTTCCTTTTTTTCCGATGGAACCCGATATCGAAAGGTCATTCGGCGTCACAAAATAATCTCCGGTTTTTTCCGCCGAGCCCCGAATCGCCTGGAGCGAAACCAAACATTCGACGGCAATAGAATTCCCGAAACGGAGATCTTCCGTTTCAGACTCCGATAATGAATCAGACCGCGAGAGCGCTCGACAATAAAATTGGCCCGCTCTCTTTTCGTCATCCCCTCTTCGGATCGCCCGAAAACGCCGGGTTTTTTTGTTTTTCAACCGATTATCCCATAAACATAAGGAAATAATCATGAGCGTTTTTTTAATAGCCGAAATCGGCATAAACCACAACGGTGACGTCGGCATCGCCAAACAACTCATCAATGTCGCCAAATCCTCCGGCTGGAACGCGGTCAAATTCCAAAAAAGGGACATCGACCTCGTTTACGACAAGGCCATGCTGGATTCTCCCAGAGAAAGCCCTTGGGGAACGACCCAACGCGAACAAAAGATGGGTTTGGAGTTCGGCGAAAAAGAGTACGACGAAATCCACCGCTATTGCAAGGAATTGGACATCCATTGGTTCGCTTCCGCATGGGATCCGAACAGCTTGAACTTCCTGGACAAATACGATCTCAAGTACAACAAAGTGCCCTCGGCCATGGTGATCAGCGAGGAGTTCCTGAAAGACGTGGCCAAAAGACGCAGACACACCTTCATATCCACCGCCATGTGCACCATGGACCAGATAAAAACCGCGGTGGACATTTTCAGGACCGCCGATTGCCCCTTTGAGCTCATGCACTGCGTGGCCACCTATCCCATGAAGGTGGAGGACGCCAATTTGAAGTGCATCGAGACCCTCAGGGACGCTTTCAAATGTCCCGTCGGGTACAGCGGTCACGAAACCGGTCTGGCCGTTTCCGTGGGCGCGGTCATGCTGGGCATAACCTCATTGGAACGTCACATAACCTTGGACAGGGCGATGTACGGCTCGGATCAGCCGGCGAGCGTCGAGCCCTTGGGCGTGATGCAGCTGGGACGCTACGTGCGCACCTTGGAGAGGGCGTTGGGAGACGGGGTGAAAACCATTCTGCCCGAAGAAGAGAAAATCGCCGCCAAACTGCGCGCGCACATCAAACTCAAGTAGACCTTCCGACCCGATTACGTCAAGACGACGACAATTCGTTTCGGTCGACAAACCTCCCGAACCAATCTTCCAGCCGTCGGAATGATTTTTCCGACCCGAAAACGCGAATGATTATACCCAAACTGATCGTCTTCGATTTCGACGGCGTTTTCACCGACAACAGAGTCTACGTCTTGGAAGACGGGCGAGAAATGGTGTGTTGCTCCAGAGAAGACAGCCTGGGCATAGCCCGTTTGAAGAAGCATCAAATCCCCATGATGATTCTTTCCACGGAAATAAACCCCGTGGTGGCGGCCAGGGCAAAGAAATTGTTTTTGCTCCTCCACCAGGGCTGTGCCGACAAAGCGGCTTTTTTGAAAAAATATTTATCGGAGATGGACATTCCGAAAAATTCCGTGATTTTTGTCGGAAACGACGTAAACGACCTGGAAGCCATGAGACTGGCCGGCTTTTCCGCTTGTCCGGTCGACGCTCACCCCGAAATCAAGAACATGGCTTCCCTCACTCTGACGAAACGCGGCGGAAACGGCGCCATTCGGGAATTGTGCGACCTCATCGCGAGGGAGATCGAAAAACCGCGCTTGACAACGATTTGACCCAATCATCATAATCGAACCCGACATTTCAAAATTCATTCCAAGTTGGTTTCACATGGAAAC
This sequence comes from Deltaproteobacteria bacterium, assembly GCA_031278225.1. Lineage (GTDB taxonomy): Bacteria > Desulfobacterota > Desulfarculia > Adiutricales > Adiutricaceae > JAITII01. The sequence continues at coordinate 1,681 of JAITKT010000371.1, read as the reverse complement.
GAGAGTCTCCGATTACATCATGAATTCATTGGCCGACCGCGGCGTCGACACCGCGTTTCTCGTCACGGGCGGCATGGCCATGCACTTGAACGACGCCCTTCTGGGAGAAAAGAAGATAACCGTCGTTTGCTGTCACCATGAGCAGGCGGCCGCTTTCGCCGCCGAAGGATACGGTCATGTCACCGGCCGCCCCGCCCTCGTGAGCGTCACCGCGGGACCCGGTTCGATAAACGCCTTAAACGGCGTTTACGGGGCTTACCTCGACTCCATACCCATGATAGTCATAGCGGGGCAGTGCAAGAGAGAACTCCTGAGGGCAACCTACGGTTTCGACAAGCCCATGCGCCAGATCGGGGAGCAGGAAGTGGATTCGGTTTCCATGGCCGCTCCCGTCACCAAACGCGCCAGAAGAGTCACCGACCCCGCCCGAATCCCGTACGAGCTCGGAAAAGCCGTTTCCGAATGCGTCTCGGGAAGGCCCGGACCCGTTTGGCTGGAGATACCCGTGGACGTCCAGGCTTTGACCATCGATCCGGAAAAACTCTCCCGTTTCGTGCCCCCTTTGCAATCCCGCCCCGACTTGAGTCCGGCCGCCGATTCCGCCGCGGGCCTCATCGCGGAAGCCAAGCGGCCCCTGATCGTCTTGGGGACGGGAGTGAGGAAGGCGGGGGAAAAGGCCGTGGACTCGTTCCATAAGCTCGCGGCGATAACGGGCTGTCCCATAGTGACGTCCGGTCCCCAGGACGTGATCTGGACCGACCACCCCCAATACGCGGGGGAGATGGGAGCGACCGGGACGAGAGCGGGAAACATAAACGTACAAAACGCCGATCTCATTCTTTTCGTCGGATTTCGGCCGTATCTCTGTTTGATAACCTACAACTGGCCTTCCGTGGGACGAAACGCCATCAAAATCGCGGTGGACGAAGACCCGACGGAATTCGAAAAACCGTGCGGCGTGGCCGACATCAAAATCCAGGCGGAGATCGCTCCCTTTCTGTCGGCCTTGAACCGGTCCCTCAAGGATTACTCCCAGCCCGCCGAGAACCTCTGGCTGGAAGATTGCAAAAAAAGGGTCCTGGCCTTCCCCGTCCTGACCCCGGCTTTGCGAACCGTGACGCCGGACGGCCGCGTGAATCCCTACTTTTTCGTTCACGAACTGATGGCCCGTCTGGACGAAGACGACGTCATAACCACCGGAAACGGTTCCGCCGGCCTCATCCCCATACAGGCCCCCGTCAGAAAGAAAGGACAAAGGTTTTTTTCCAACGTCGGAAGCGGGTCCATGGGATTCGGTCTTCCGAGCGGTATCGGGGCGGCCATCGCCTCCAAAGGCCGCAGGGTGGTTGTCATCGACGGTGACGGAAGTCTCATGATGAATCTCCAGGAGCTTCAAACCGTCATTCATCACAATCTGCCCCTGATACTCGTGCTTCTGGAGAACGAAGGCTACGCCTCCATACGTCAGACCCAGAGAAACTTCTTCGGTCGAGAGATCGGAAGCGGCCCGGAAACGGGCGTCAGTTGCCCGGATTTTCTGAAGGTTTCGGAGGCTTTCGGATTCAAAACCTTCGAGGCGTCCGGTCCGGATTTCGCGAAAACGCTTGACGCGGCGCTTCTCGAAAAAGGACCGGCAGTCATCGTCGCGAGAATCGATCCGAATCAACCCTTCGAACCCAAG
>JAITKT010000311.1 GCA_031278225.1 Deltaproteobacteria bacterium | reverse complement strand
GTGCCCGTGATCGTGCCCGTGCCCGTGCCCGTGATCGTGCCCGTGATCGTGTCCGTGCCCGTCATGATCGGGTCCGTGATCGTGCCCGTGCTCGCGATCGTGTCCGTGCTCGCGATCGCGCTCGCCGCTCCGGCGGCCGTCGGAGTTTTTCGCGCTCTCGGTCAACGCCTCCATCAGCCTTTCCGTGCGCGCCCGGTCCTCCTCCTCGGCGAGCCTGATGTACTCGTTCATGGGCACGAAATTGACGGTGGCCATCCGAACGATCCGTTTCACGAGCTTCTCCCCGATGATCGCGTTGTCGACGCGTTCGGCGTATTCCTTGTTGCCGGCGTAGAGAGCGCGGAGCTCCCGGGAGGTCTCGCCGAGCGGGGAGTTTTCGGTTTCTCTTTCGAAGAATTCGTCCAAGTCCTCGGGCTTCGCGGTCAAGTCGGGTTCGCCGGCCAATTGATTCCAAACGTAATTGACGACGCACTCGTGTTTGGCTTGGAGGACGAAATTGTAGACGGTCAGGTAATCCTCCGGGCTCAGCTTGCCGTCGTGAAACGCCTGAAGGGCTTCGGCGCCGATGTTGTTTTTCCGAAAAATGTCGCTCATGGTGTTGGACAGGTGTTTCGGCGGAATCCGCAGATCCCCGTATATCCCAGGGAGAGCTTTCTTGACGTTATCGACGATCGCGTCCCGCACGATGGAGTCTTTGTGTTTTTCTATTTGTCGGGACAGCGCCTCCTTCAGGGAGGCGAGGTCGTCGACGCCGGGGATCCGCAAAGACTTCGCGAACTCGTCGTTCAGTTCTTCGTACTCCAGGGTCTTGGCGCCGAGGATTTTCACCCGATAGACGATGGTTTTTCCGGCTATCATCCTGTTTTGGGCGTGCGCGGGCATTTCCCTGGGCAATTCCACGGTTTCCCCGACGGTGTGCCCGATGGTGCCTTCCGCGAGTTTTTGGTAGAGGAGCGGCGCGTCGGGATCTTCCGACCCGATGACGGCCGTTTTCTCTTCGAGCTCGGTCTTTTTTTGCTTTACCTCTTTTCCCTCGCAGCTGACGTCGTAAGTGAAGGTCACGGTGTCGGTCGCCTTGAGGACGTGGCCTTCCGGCGCCGGGACCGAATAGGCCTGTTCCCTCTGAACGATCCCCAGTTGTTCGTTTATCTCTTTTTCGGTGACCGGGAGCCGTTCGGGCAGGGTGACGGACACGGAGCCGTCGGCCGGCAACTCGATTTCGGGAAAGTATTCGAAGGTCGCCCTGGCCCTGAAGTCCAGGTTTTCGCCCAACTCGACGATGTCGTACGCGGGGTAGTAAAGGAACGGCCGGCGTTCGCCCAGTTCTTTCATGATCATGGGATGGACGAAATCGAAGCCGAAATGCCCCGGGATTTCGTTCTTGTACTGCTTGAGCACTTGCGCGGTGGTGAGTTTGCCCTTCCGGAAACCTTTCAGCGGCTTGTTCTTGTACGCTTCGACGACCTTCAGGAAATCGTTTTCGAACTGGGCGTACGGAATCACGATGTCCGCGGTCAGGGTGAATTTTTCTTTGTCTTCCGTTAAAATGACAGGCATTCCAAGCTCCGGGGAAAATAATGGTGCGAGAGGGGGGACTTGAACCCCCACAGTCTGTTCGACCGCCGGCTCCTAAGGCCGGTGCGTCTGCCAATTCCGCCACTCTCGCGCGCCGCGTCGCGGCCGGGCTTCGAATCGCGGGATCGCGGGGGGGCCGCGGCCGGTTTTCCGGTCGGCGGCGGCGAAAAAAAATTTTTTCGCGGGCGGCCGTTCGCCGGCGTCGGGCCGGTCGGGCCGTTTGGCGGGCTTGTTCGCGCTTCCCGCCGTGCTTCCCGCCGCGTTTCCCGCCGAGCTTCCCGCCGCGTTTCCCGCCGTTCGCGGGTCGTCATCCGAAAAAGGCGGCTTTTGAGGCAAAGGACAATTTAAAACAGACGGGGAAAAAAAACAAGGGCAAAACCGGGGAAAACCGGTTTTACCCGAAAAAACGACCCCGGGGCGGGACCCCGAAGAAGGCCGCGGGCGGGTGCCCCCGGGCGGGAGCGGCGGGACGGCTTTCAGCCCATGGTCTTTCTTTCCGAGGAGGAGCCCAGGTGAAGGATCTCGCGGTACTTGGCCACGGTGCGGCGGGCTATTTTTATGTTCGCTCCCCGCAGAATCTCCACGATTTTTTGATCGCTCAGGGGTTTTTGGGGGTCTTCGGAATTTATTATCTGTTTTATGCGGTTTTTGACGCTTTCCGAGGAGAGGGAGTCTCCGACGAAACGGGTTATGGGGCTGTCGAAGAAGTATTTGAGCTCGAAGATGCCTCTGGGGGTGTCGACGTACTTGTTGGTGGTGACCCGGGAGATGGTGGACTCGTGGAAACCCAGTTCCTCGGCCACGTCCCGGAGGACCAGGGGTTTCAGGTACTCGACGCCCAGGTCCAGAAAGTCCCTCTGGAACTTGAAGATGCATTCCGTGACCCTGTAGATGGTTTTCTGTCGCTGGTGAATGCTTTTGATGAGGAAGGTGGCGCCCTTGAGTTTCTCGGAGAGGTATTTTTTCGTTTCCGGGGTGGAGTTCTTGTCCTGGAGGAGATGGCGGTAAGCGGAGGAGAATCTCAGCCTCGGCATGCCGTCCTCGTTCAGTTTTATCGCGTACTCGTCGCCCACCTTGGTGATGTAGACGTCCGGGGTGACGTAGACGGGGTCGGTGGTGGAATAGGCCAGTCCGGGGCTGGGGTCCAGATTTTTCAAGGTTCCCAGGGCGGCCATCACCTCTTCCTTGGTGACGGCCCTTTTCTTTTGGGTTTCCAGGGCCTTGCGCAGGCCCTGAAGGTCCTTTTTTTCGACCAGGGCCAGATGGGACTTGGTTATGTCGTGGGCGAGGGAGCCCTGGAGCCCCAGGCGCTCCAGCTGCAGAAGCAGGCATTCCCGGAGATCCCTCGCGGCGATTCCCGCCGGATCCAGCTCCTGGACCCGGGACAGGGTTTGGAGCATCTCCCTGGAGCGGCATTTCGCCTGGTCGGCCAGCTCGTGGATGGTCGCGGCGAGGTACCCGTTTTCGTTTAAGTTTCCGATGACGATCTCCCCCCGCGCGTAGTCGGCCTTGTCTTTGGCCGCGAAGGTCCACTGGGAGATCAGCAGTTCCGAGAGGCTGGTCTTGGCGGCGGTGTAGGTCTCGAAGCCCGGGGTCTCCTCGGGGGTCTCGTGGCTCCCCATGGCGAGGGTGGTCGAGGGGGCGCTGGAGTATTCCTCGAGGTAATTCTCCCAGTCGATGTCTTCCCTTATCTTTTCCTCGGTGGTCCCGACCTGGTCCGCGAACTCGGCGCCGTCCCCGTTGCCCGCCTTGGCCGGGGGGGTTTGGTCGTAGTCCGGATCGTCCAGGGAGTTTTCGGCCTCGCCCTCCTGGGAATTGGCCGGCGGCGTCAGTTCCAGGATGGGATTGGTCATCATCTCGTTCATGATTTCTTCGGTGAGCTCGACGTGATTCATCTGCAGAAGCTTGATGGCGTGCTGGAGCTGGGGAGTCATCACCATTGTTTGGGTCTGTTTTTGTATCAGACTGATTCCTGCCATCGCCATGGTCCGTTACTCCTGAGGCCGGGGGACCTCGAAAAAGGGCGAAAAAACCCGGGACCCGAACGTTTCGGGTAAAAACTAAAAGGCCGCCCCGAAAAAAAAAAAACGAAAATGTCAAAGAAAAAAACGCGTCCGCGAAAGCGCGACCCGACCAAACGAAGCGGGAGCGCGGGCACTGGCCCCGACTCGTCGACGGGTCCCCGCGAGGTCCCGGCGGGTTCGTAAAGATCGAAATTTCAAAGAGAGGTGGCGATTGAAACGCCGCTCGGGGTCGTCGGGAGCGAATGGCCGCGAATCGCGGCGAAGCGCCGGGAACCGTCGGGCAAGGGTTTCGCGAGGGGTGCGCCCGAAATCGAAAGGGTTAAGGGGAAGCGAAACATGATTTATTTTAACGCCGAAATCCCCGGTTGTCAATGAAATCGGGAGCGAAACGGCCCTCGCGGGGGCGCGGGCGCGGGGCCGAAAGGACGTCCGAAAACGCCCGCGGGGCCCTCTTGGTTTTTTGACGAATGAAATCCGGAACGCCGCCCCGAGGGAGCCGTGTCGCGCCGACCGAAGGGGACTTTCCGCGCCCGTCAAAATATGGGGTCGGGGAAAAAATCCCGCGAAAAGGA
>JAITKT010000297.1 GCA_031278225.1 Deltaproteobacteria bacterium | reverse complement strand
GAACCCATTATTGTTGTTTTTACCGGGAATTGAAAGCCCCGCCCGCGGGGGAGGGGTTTCGGGGCGGGTAAACGATCGTTTTTCGAAGGAGGCCCCGCCCGCGCGGGGGCGCCGGTCCGGCGTCGCGGACCCGGGTCAGCGGTTCCCGGGGGGGGGGACGGCGACGCGCCGGAGTCGCCCCGGACGAATCGTCGGGCTCAGCGCCGCGCGGATGTCCCGGCGTTTCCGGGGGGGGCCGGGTCCGCGCCGCGTCGCGGGAGCGGGCCCGGTCTTCCTTCGTCGGCGCTCGCTGGCGCGGGTCGGCGGTCGCGGTCGGGGGGCTCAGTTGAAGTCGTTTTTGGTGACCACGACTATGCCCCGGGGGGTGACCTTGTATTTCTTGCGGTCTTTGGCGGGGTCGATGCCTATCTCGGTGTTGGAGGGGATCTTGGTGCCCTCGGAGACGATGGCCTTCTTGATGGTGGAGAAACGGCCGATGTCCACGTTTTCCATTATCACGGACTCGTCGACCTCCACGCCCCTGTGGACGCTCACGTTGTAGGAGAGGACCGAGTGGCGGACTATGCCGCCCCCGAGGATGCAGCCGTGGGAGACGAGGGAATCCCGGGACATGCCGTGAAGGGTTTCTCCCTTGTTTTCCTGGACCGACAGGGTCTTCACGGGGGGGAACTGCCGGGGGGAGGTGCGCATGGGCCACTTCACGCCGTACAGATTGAAGTAGGGGGTGAGGCCGCAGAGGTCCATGTTGGCGTTCCAGTAGGCGTCCAGGTTTCCGACGTCCCTCCAGTAGCCGGAGTCCGGGGCCACCTCCATGGGGGTTTCGGCCCTGGTGCCCTCGGAATCCGTGAAGAAGACCACGTCCTCTATCTTGTTTTCCTTCCTGTAGGGATAGGCCATGACCTTGTGGGAGGAGAGGATCCCGGGGAGGATGTCCTTTCCGAAGTCCGGCTTGTCGTCGGTCTTCAGGAGGTCCAGGAGCACGTCGGCGGAGAAGAGGTAGATGCCCATGGAGGCGAGGCAGGTGTCCGGGTGGCCGGGGATGGTCGCGGGGTTTTTGGGCTTTTCCTGGAAGCCCGTCACCCGGAACTTCTCGTCCACCTGCAGGACCCCGTACTCCCTCGCCTGGTCCTTGGCCGTCTCTATCACGGCTATGGTGACGTCGGCCTTGTTCTTCTCGTGGTGCCTCTTGAAGCGGGAGTAGTCCATCTTGTAGACGTGGTCCGCGGACAGGATGAGGAGATGGGAGGGTTTTTCGGCCTCTATCATCTCCAGGTTCTGACGGATGGAGTCCGCGGTGCCCTGGTACCATTTGTCGCCCTTCATCATCTGGGGGGGGACTATCCGGAGGAAGTGCCCGAGGGACGGGCTGAAAAAGTTCCAGCCCGTCTCCAGGTGCTGAATCAGGGTCTGGCTCTTGTACTGCGGCAAGACCAGGATCTTGTAGACCTCCGAATTAATGCAATTGGAGAGGGTGAGATCCGCCAGAAGGTAAATCCCCCCGAAGGGAATGGAGGGCTTGGACCTGGACTGGGTGAGGGGCATGAGGCGTTCGCCCTTGCCCCCGGCCATGATGAGAGCTATGACGTTTTTCATCTTTTGACCCGAGTGTTTTTCTCCCTCGTCGAGGGGCCGGTTTCGGTTCGCGGAAGGCGTTTGTCGCGGTCGCGCTGTTTTCGGTCGTTTTTCGAAGGGCCGTGAAGGGCCTTCGGCTGCCTTCGGGGGCCCGTTTCGGGGGGAATCCCTTTTTCCTTCCGGGGATTCCCTCCCCCCCGTCCCGCGGTTTCGCCCGGCCGTTCGTTCCCCTCGTTTGTTCCCCTCCCGTTCCCCCCCGCTTCGCGGGGCGGGGGGAACGGGAGGGGTTCGGGGCGAATCCGCCCGCGATGGGGAAAAACGGCCGCGGCGGCCCGAAAAACCGTTTTTTCGGGGGATGTTCGCGGGTGGTTCCATTCTATAGCATTTTTTGGCGGGACAGAAGAAAAAAAACAAAAAAACGCCCGCGGCACCCCGCGGGACGGTTCGGAAAACGCCGCCCGCCGGGGTTTCCGGGGGGTTTTTTCGGGGAAGGTTCGGGGTGGGTTCGGTTCGGGGAGGGTTTCGGTCGTTTGGCCGGGGTTCCGGAAGGGGAGAGGGTCTTGCCCGTCAAGAGCCGGTCAAGGTCAAAAAGCGCCGGATCGGACAAGGTTTTCGGGGATTCCGCCCGCGGGAGAAAGGGGGGAAGCCGCGCGGCGGGAGCCGGAAGAGATGTTCGAGGGCCGATTTCCGGACTCCCGCCGTGGTTTCCGAGGGGAAGGGAGCGTCAATGACGCGGCGGGCGGGGTTTGAGACGGACATTCCGCCCGTCTTTCCCCGGCCCCGGCGAGCGGGGTTTCCCGCTGGTTTCCCGGGAGTTCGGATGGAGGGGCAACGCTTTCCCCGATTCGAACGAATCGCCGCGTTTTTTGGCGATTCCGCCCGTCGCCGGCCAAAAATTGACCCCCCGCGACGACAAAGGCCCGCGCGTCGAGGCGGCGGGCCTTTTGGTCTTCGTTTAAACAAACGAAAGACAAACGGCGACGAATCGCCATTCGGGACGTTCGCGAGCGGATTCGCGTTTCGACCGCGAAGCGACGCTCCCGCGAACGGAAGTTTCGGACGCGTCTACCGGTCGGCGGAAATCATCACGCGTCATTCTCGCGAGA
>JAITKT010000252.1 GCA_031278225.1 Deltaproteobacteria bacterium | reverse complement strand
AGGGAGGAGAAAAAGAAATTGATGACGACTCCCGCGAGGAGCATAATGACCGTCGAAAAACCCCCCTTGACCCTGGTTATGGTCCAAACCATGAGGACCGAGAGACCCGCCCCCATGAGGGAGGCGAAGAGGGGACCCACCCCTCCCAGCCTCACGAAGGCCGCCCCGCCGAAGAAAAAATAGACGGAGGCCCCGAACGAAGCCCCGCTGGACACGCCCAGGGTGAAGGGAGTGGCCAGGGGGTTTCTGAAAAAGGCCTGAAAGACCATGCCGCTCAGGGAAAGACCCGCCCCGGCGAAAAAGGCGGCTATGGCCCTGGGGACGCGCAACCTCCAGAAGAGCTCGTAGTTTTCGTTGGAAGGGTCGAGAACGGTGGAGGGGTGTATGAAACTCAGGCCGAAAAAAGGGCTGACGAGGAAAACGACGACGCTTCCCGTTATCAAGAGAGCGATTTTGTTGCCTTGGCTCATGGGATTCGTTCTCACTCCGCGAGAATCACGGAACGTCCGGTTTTCGGGTGCGTCAGATAGACGAACTCGTGGTTGAAGGCGTTTTCCAGGACCCCGCTTCCCAGAAGACCCGACACCTCCCCGAAGTAGAGGTTTTTGCCTCCCCTCAGGATTAAGGCGAATCCCCCGCTTTTGACGGGATGGTTGAGGTCGTGGGTCACGGCCACCATGGTCAGGCCTTCTTCCCGGTTGAGGTCGATTAAGAGCTTTTCCATCTCCGAGGCGTGGTGGGGATCCAGAAACGACGCCGGCTCGTCCAATAGCATGATTGGAGTCCCCTGGGCCAGGGCGGCCGCGAGGAAGGCCTTTTGTCTTTCCCCGCCGGAGAGGGTCTTCAAGGGTCTGTCGGCCATGGATTCCAGGGAGGTCAGGGCCAGGGCCCTGTCCACGGCCGCGAAGTCCCTCCGGGTGAGACTCGAAACGCTGGTGCTGTAGGGAAAACGGCTGAGTTTCAGGAGTTCGGAAATGGTGAAGGGCGGGATCCAACCCCCGGCCTGGGGGACGTAGCTTATGAGTTTCGCCAGCTCTTTTTGGGAGTAGCTTTCGATGGGTTTGTCGGCCACGAGGATCTCCCCCCGGCTCGTCCCCTTGTCGTGAAGTCTCAAGAGACACTTGAGGAGCGTGGACTTGCCGGCCCCGTTGGGCCCCAAGATCGAGAGGCAGCCCCCCTCGGGCAGACTGAAGTCCACTCCCTTGAGTATTTCCTTGTCCCCGACTGTGAAATGAAAATCGGTCACGGACAGCATGAACGCTTTCCTTTGTCTGTGTGGTCGTTCGGTTTCGAAAAGCCCACCCCCCCGCGTCTCTCCGCGCGGGGTTTTTATTGAGGGGTTTTTCGGGCTTTGGCGGGTTTTCCCCTAAACGTCCTTTCGGGGTTTTTCCCCCGGGGGGTGTATGGCCTCGGACACCTTCTTTATGGTCAGGTAAGCCCTCGGTCCCGGGACCGTGTCGGACTCGTCGGTGAAAAGATAGAGCCTGTCGTTTTTGACGGCGTTCACGCCGGCGAGACTCTGCCAGTCTTTTCTCGTCTGTTCGACGTCGGATTCGCTCCGGAGGAGATCGATGATGACGTCGGGGTTCAGTTTGAAGAGGGCTTCCCTCGACAGGGACGGGAACGAAAGGGCGCCGTCGTAGGCGTTCGTGCCACCGCAGATCTCTATCAGGTAGCTGAAAAACCCGTCGTTTCCGGCCGCGGTGATTTCGCTTATGTAGCCGAGCCCGGCGTAGGAATGCATGACCGAGAAGAGCACCTTGGGTTTGCTCTTGCCCATGGCGTTTGCTTTGGCCGCCTCTATCGCGTCCTCGATTCTGTCAATCGCGAGATCGGATTCCTTTTCCCTGTTCGTGGCCTTCCCCAGTTCGGCCAAGGCCGAAAGGAGCCCGTTCAAAGTCCTGGTGTCCACGGTCATGACCGTCAGGCCCAGGCGGGACAGTTCCGCCTGAGTTTGAATCTTGTCCACCGGGAGGATCACGAGGTCGGGACGGAGGCGCAATATGGCCTCCACGTTCACGTCGCTGAACCCGGCGACTTTGGGGAGGGACAGGACTTCGGGAGGGTACCGGCAGAAGGTCGTGACCCCTATCACCTCCGGTCCGAGACCGGCCGCGAAGACGGTTTCGGTCACGCTGGGGGCGAGGGTCACTATTCTTTGGGGATTTTCGGGGATGGGTTTGGGGGAGGTGGCGACGGCCAGGGCGTTGTGAAGCCGGACGGTCAGGGCCAATCCGGCCAAAAGCAGAAGGACGAGAAGAGCGGTTTTGAGCTTTCCGCTATTGAAAAGGGTTTCGCCGGTAAGGTCCCGGGTAATCTCGGACAGGGTTTCGGCGTCGGGGCCGTAACCGGTTTCCCCGCCCCGGGTGACGCCTCGAGCTCCCGAGACTCTCGCTTTGGGGGCGTTCTCGCCCGCGAGGTCGAGGGCGTAATTCCCTTCTTCCGAGGCGCGGGGAGCTTCGGGAACCCGTTCCCCCGCGGTTGTTTCGGGGGGGATCGCTTCCCCGGCGTTCGCTTCGGGGGTCGTTTCGTCGCGCGACGGCTCTTTCCGCGCGGACCCCTCGGGCGTCGCCTTGTCCTGGCTGACGATATCACTCATTTTCGGACGGTCTCGATTGACGACGAAAGGGTTTCGTCCCTTTATCGATCAAGGTCTCGCGCGCCTTTTCCGAATACCTCCGAAAAGAACCCACCCGCGGGGGGAGTTCCCGAAAACCGCGCGAACGGATTCTCGCGGGAAAAGGACGGCGCGAAGGAGCGAAAAGATGTTTTGGAGTGATATGAAGTCGGGGAGCGGGAGTGAAGGTCATGCTTTCTCAAAGTGTCGAATTACTTTAACACAAAGCGTTTTGACTGTCAAACGCGCGAAATCCGCGAGGGAAGCCGATGTCGCGACGCGGTCCGGGGTCGGTCCCGGGGATTTCGACTCGAAAACGAAATGATCGTTCGGGCGAAGTTCGGCGCGTTTCGGACAAGCCCCTTCGGGAAAATCCGCGCGAACGCTTCGGGAATTCGGGGTACAAAGCTTCCGGCGCCCTCCCCGGCCTCGAGCGAAAGAGAATTCAGTGTTTCCGGGATTTTTGCCGGAATTTTTCGGGCGCGCTTCCTCTGACGTCGAAGCGGATTCGCGATACTGATGAGTTTTCTTTTCGCCAAAAAATTTTTTCGCGAGCGGTAAGCTTGGTCGACGGTGTCAGGGTCCGGTGGCTTTTCCCGCATCTTTTCTTTTGTCGCGTTCGCCGGTTCTTCGATTTCTGGCGAACATTTTTGACGATGACCGACTTTTAGCTCTTTTTTCGATTAGCGTGAAGTTTGGCCGCCGGCCGCTGTCGCGCTTAACGTTTTCGCGGCGGATTTTTTTGGACGATCCCGGCGTTTCGGTCTTCGACACTTTTTTGGTCCGAAACGCAAACTCCGCGCGCGGAGTTCGGTTTTACAGGGAAAACTTTGTCCGGCACGAT
>JAITKT010000140.1 GCA_031278225.1 Deltaproteobacteria bacterium | reverse complement strand
GCGACAAGAAGGGGACCGTCTTTTTCCGGAGACTTCCCGAAACAACCGCCTCGACCGTCCTCGCGGCCGCGGACAAGACCATCGACGACCCCTTAAATCGACGCCCGGCTCCCGGACCGTTCCACCAAAAACCCGGACAAGGCCCGGGACCCCAGGATCCTCCGGAACACAATCCGAGGAAACGCCTCCCGGAGGCTTCGGTTCCCGGGGAGGGACGCCGCGCGGGTCACGGAGGGCGCGAACCCCCCGCCCCCGGGGACAAGCCCTCCGACGCCTCCCCGGGGGAGGTGCCCGACGGCCGGGAAATCGCGCGGCGCCGACCCGGCGATTCCCGTCTCGGCCGACCTCGCCCGCGAGACCCCGTGCGGCGGGAACGGTGGCGATCACCACCGCCGACAACGCGGGGGGACGGCCTCCCCGTCCGAACGTTTTTCGTTTCTTCATTCGAACGGGGTCCCCGGGGGGCGGATTTCCGGGGGGCTCCGTTCGTTTTCGCGCCCGACCGCTTTGTCGACCGGGCGCGCGGCACCGGGCGCGAGGGCCGGAGCGCCCATGGTTTCGAGGGCCGGGGGAAAGAGACGGAGTCTTCCCACAACCGGACGGGGGACGAAAAACCCTGTCAAAGCTCCCCTTTCCGTCACCATATTAATGGTGACGAACGGACCGCCCCGGGCTCGCGACCCGACCCGGGGAGGTTCGCCGCGGGTCACCCGGGGACGGAGCGTCTTTCGTTTCCTCGGGAGGGGGACCGGCCAGGACCCTCCCGACCGGAGCCTACCCGACCGGAGCCTTCCGGACCGGACCCGAAACGTGAAAACGGTCGAATCCGCCGTCTTCCTTACCATATTAACGGTGAACGGGCCGGGTCGACGGGGGTCCGCGCCGGGGCCGCGTGTCCCACCGGTGTTTTCGGCCTCCTTTCCGTCTCAAACCGCGGTCATTGACACTTGAGACACAATATGTGGTAATATAAGCGAATGCATACCGGTTCTTGACAATACGCTTGTCCGTGCTTACTTTTTTTATGGAGGGGAAGGCCCCGGAAGGCCCGGGCGGTCGACCCCCCGAGGAGATTCAAACTTCCCCGGGACCCCCCGATTTCGGGTTCCGGGGCGGCTTTCCCGCCCGAGCGGCTGATTTCGGCCTTTCCGGTTTTCTTGGATTTAATTCCGGGAATTTGACGAAAATTTAACGTTTTCCCGGAAATGCCGATAAAAAAAATAAAAAGACTTTTTAAGGCGTCGTCTGACCCCGGGGCCCCCGGGTCCCGGGTTTCGCGGAAAAACCGGTCACCGCGCGGAAAAGACCGGCACAAAACAACAAGATCCGGTAAAGATAAAATATCTTACCGCGACATCTTCGAAGGCGAAAAAAAGCTTGCATTGCCCTTTGAAAAAGGTTTATCATCCGTAAGTTAAACAATCGGGGGTGAATTCGTCGGATCGCCCGCAAGGGGCCCCGTTTCGGACCAAACCCCGTCCATTTGATTAACCATGAGCCGAATCCCACCCATACGGGCCCTGCTCCCGGCCCTCGCCGTTTTAATCCTCTTCTCGGGCTGTCGGGCCTTGGAAACGGGACCCGGTGAAAATCCCCTCCCCGTCAACGCCTTATCCCTGATCGCCCTCGAAGCCCTCGGGGAGCCTTCCGCGCCGAGGACGGATTTTCAGCTCCCCCCGACGGTCCTCGTCTGCGGGGAAGCCATTCCCCTCGAGAGACCCTCCGCGAGAGAACGTCTGGAATACGAATTTCTCTTGGCCGCGAACCATCCCGCCCAAGTGGAGCTTTGGCGCAGACGGGCCCTCCGGCATTTCCCCCCGATCGAAGCCGCCTTGAAAGAATCTTCTCTCCCCGACGACCTCAAATATCTCGCCGTGGCCGAAAGCGATCTGAGACCCTTGGTCTTCTCCCCCGCCGGAGCCGCGGGCATATGGCAGTTCATGCCCTCCACGGCCAGACAGTTCGGTCTCAAAGTCGACAAAACCGAGGACCGGAGGATGCTCCCGGACAAACTCCTTCCCGCGGGTCTCAGGTATCTTTCGAGTCTTCGGAACCGTTTCGGAAACTGGGCCCTCGCCATGGCGGCCTACAACGCCGGGGAACGGAGGATCGGAAACGCCGTTTCCTCCCAGGGCACGAGGGATTACCACTCCCTGAATCTCCCCCGGGAGACCGAACGCTACGTGTACCGCATAGCGGCCATAAAACTGATTTTGGAGAACGCCGCGGCCATGGGCTTCGACGACGTCCCTCCCCAAGGACTTTACGGGGTCGAGAGTTTTAACGAAGAGAGCCTGAGTTTCGAAACGGAGACCTCCTGGAAGGAGCTCGCCGCCAAGCACGGCACGGATTACAAGACCATGAGGCTCTCGAACCCCCACCTCGCCGCCAAAGCCAAACTCAAGGGCGGCCCCTTTTTGATTCGCTCCCCCAAGGCTTGAACCGTATTTGGCACGGTTCTTGCTATATAGTAGGCGGTCCCGTTCCCCCGAAGGTGATACCACCACCCGCGGGACCAGGAGCGGGGCACGGGGATAACGGTTATCCCGCGCCGCCACACCCGCCGATTTCCAAGAAATCCGCGGCAACAATCGGATCTCCCCCGAACAAGGGAGGAACAAAATGGCCAGAGACATAACGATAGGCGACAAGATCAAGTGCGCCAACCCTTCATGCGATTCCGCGGCTTACTGCTGTTGGTACGAGACTTCCAAAGACCTGGGGAACATCTGCACCAACCGCAACGCCTTGGTTTGTCAGATAAGACGGGAAGAGGTTTTCGGAGACGAGACCTTTGAGATAGACACCCTCAAGAATCAGGTGGTTGCCCGCGACTCCTGAGCCTTCCCCTCCCGCCGACCGCGTCCCGGGACAAAAGCGGACCCCCGCCCCCGCCCCGGGCACCCCCAAAAAACCTCCTTTCCAATCGGGGCATGACGACGCGGGACCCCGGGGATTCGTCGACAAGAGCCTTGACGAATCCGGGGACCACCGCGGGCCGGTTTTCTTTGCGTTTTCAAAAACCCGTAACTATCGTTAGTTTGTGGCGTCGACGTTTTTTACCGCAAGATGTGGGATTCCCGGTTTTTGGGGTCCGAAAGCCGCTTCTCGAAGCGGTTTTTTTGTTTGTTGGCCTTGCCGGGGCTCGGGGCGGTCAATTTTTACCCGCGTTCGTCAAAAATACCCGGACGGCCCGTTTTCATGGTTTTATCGCCCGGTTTTCCCCGAACGCCCCGAAAAAACCCCCTTGACCTTTTGAGAACAGACCGTCGTTCGCGTAAAATGTACCCGGCCGCCCTTTCTCCCTCCCTTCCGCCGCCCCGCCGCGCGTCCCGAAGGCGGCATCCGCGAGACGGCTTCGGGGGTCGAATTCCGGCCTTTCCAAAGGCCCTTTCGGGCGCGTTTTTTTTGGGGGACGCGACCCCGCGCGCGGTTTCGGTGAACGGTTTTTACACGGGAATGACTTCAAACTTACCAAAACTTTGGTTCATGGACTTCGACGGAACCCTGAAGCCTTTGAACAAACCCCTCGCCCCGGCCGACCTTTCGGCCTTGAGGACCCTG
>JAITKT010000082.1 GCA_031278225.1 Deltaproteobacteria bacterium | reverse complement strand
CTCCGGAAAGGAGTTTCATGTCGTTCCCGAAATGAACCGAATTCAATCCGACGAGGGAAGGCGTCGACGTCACGCGCCTCGGCCAATCTCCGCGTCAAGTGCCCGAAAATTGCCGGATCCGGATTAATCTCCCGCTCCGTTTCCTCGAAAGACCAAAACGCGCGTCGGGACGCGCGACCGTTCTCGTCGGAGGGTTAATCGACGCGAAGGGAGGGTGATACAAACCGCCGCTCGCGAAATCCTCAACGGTTTCCTCGCGGGTGAGATTTAAAACCCCTCGGGGGATCGCGAGAGCCGTCGAAAAACGGACATCCCGGGCTGGCCTTCCGTCATCGCGGCCGAAAAGAGCCTTGCCCGCCGCGGGCCCCGGGACGCGCGGACACGCTTTCTCCCCGAACGCGCGAGTCCTGCCGTTTCACGGAGCGCTTTCCTCTTCGCGTTTTCCTCGCCGTCAAGGGAGCCAAAGAGCCGGCGGGGCTTTTCGTTCGCGGTGGCGCGACACGCGGAAATCTCCCGCGGGTTCACCGATTCCCCTTGGAATTTCATCGATTATATCATCCTTTATCCGCTAAAATAATTTTTAAGCCGATAAAATGAATGAAGTGTTCGCGAACATATTCTTTCGTCTCATTTATCCCGTCTTGGTCCGAATCGGATTAACCCCGAAGCCGGCTTCACGCCTTTTAGCGCTCCGAACTTTAACGCTGAAAACGCCCGACGGGTCCGCTTTCCCCCTCCGGCCGTCATGGCGCCGACGCGCGCGCTCGCCCTTTTTTTCTCCGACGGCCGCAAGCCCCGGCGACGCCGAAGGCGGGGAAGTTCGTCGGGTTTTTTCGATTTCGAACGAAACGGATTGTTTTCAAAAGACGTTCGGCTTCGCGGTTTCGTTCGCGTCGCGACGGCTCGCGGTTTTCGAGAGGGCGCCCCGGGCGAGACGACGCGGCCGGCGCGGCTCCTCGAAACGACGGCCCGAAACGAACCCGCGACGAAAATTAACGGGACCCCCGCAACCCGAAACGGGAAAAAAAAGAGGCGCGGGAAATCAGAGTGATTTCCGGCGCCTCTCTTTTTTTTAATTCCCGCGTCAGTTCAAATTGACCGTCACGAAGATGTTCCCTTCGCCGCGTTTCAGGAAGAAGATGAAGGGCGACTTTTTGTCATGCTCCCTCAAGACCCTCTGGTAATCCGCGATGGTGTTCACGCGGACCCTGTCGATCTCGATGATGATGTCCTTGGGGCTTATCCCGGCCTGCGCCGCGGGCGAATCCGCCACCACGTTTTCCACGAGGAGACCCATGGGAGGATCGATCCCGAGGGAACGGGCGATGTCGGGGGTGATTTCGCGGACCGATATCCCCAGGTCCTGGGGAGTGGAACCGCCGGAGGTCATGTTTTGGCCGCTGTCGGGCAAGAGACCGATTTTGACCTTTATCGTCTGTTCCTTGTTGTCCCTCCACACCACCACGTCGCAAACCTTCCCCACTGCCGTGTCGGCCACGAAACTGGAAAGCTCGCTGAAGTGCTTGATGGGTTTCCCGTCGAAGACCAGGACCACGTCGCCGTGCCTGAACCCCGCCTCCTCGGCGGGGGTGCCGGGCTGAATGGTGCCAATGAGGGCCCCCTTGGGTTCGGCGAGCCCGAAGGCCTTGGCGAGCTCGGAGGTGACTTCCTGGATGTAAACCCCGAGCCAGCCCCTGTCGACCCTGCCGACGGTCTTGAGCTTGTCGACTATTTTGGTCGCCATGGACGAGGGAATGGCGAAACCTATTCCGTTTCCGCCGGCGGCTATCATGGCGTTTATCCCCACGACCTCGCCCGTCAGGTTAAGGAGGGGTCCGCCGCTGTTTCCCGGGTTGATGGAGGCGTCGGTCTGCAGAAAATCGTCGTAGGGACCGGCCCCGAGGGCCCTTCCCCTCGCGGAGAGAATCCCCGCGGTGACCGTGTGCTCGAGACCGTAGGGGTTCCCGATGGCCACCAGCCAGTCGCCTATCTCCACCTTGTCGGAATCCCCGAACAGGATGTAAGGATAGGTGCCGTCCTTCTTGAGCTTCAAAAGGGCGATGTCGGTCTTGGGATCCTTCCCTATCACCTCGGCCGCTATCTCCTGTCCGTCGTCCAGCTTGACCTTGATCTCGTCGGCCCCGTCAATCACGTGATTGTTGGTTATGACGTAACCCGCGGGATCGAAGATGAAGCCCGAGCCCATGGCTCTCTCTTTGTATTCCCTGGGCTGCTGCTGCTGATTGGGAACGCCGAAGTTGTTGAAAAAGTCGTCGTCGAAACCGAAGGGCATGCCGAAGGGGGATCTGGGAAAGTTGAATCCCCTCGGGCGCACGACCTTGACCGTGAAAATGTTCACGACCGCCGGTTTCACCTTTTTCACCATCGGCGCGAGCGACGGCAGGGGGGCGAGCACCTTCCCGTTGGAATCGGGCCTTCCCGCGATCACGGTCGAGTTCGCCGGGGGAGCCGCGGGAACCGCCGCCTGGGGAGCCGCCGGGACGGTTGCCCGGGGAACGACGGGAGCCGCGGGGGCCGGGGCCGCCGGAGCCGGAGCCGCCGGAGGCGGAGCCGCGGGAGCCGGAGCCGCGGGGGCCGGGGCCGCCGGAGCCGGAGCCGCGGGAGCCGGAGCCGCCGGCGCGAGCGTCGCGGGTGGAGCCGCCACGCCGCCCGGGGCCGCGGGGGCCGCGGGGGCCGGGGCCGCCCC
>JAITKT010000409.1 GCA_031278225.1 Deltaproteobacteria bacterium | reverse complement strand
ATGGCATGGTTCTTTCCGAGATGTTCGGCCTCGCGGCCGGTTTCCGCGGGTGCCTTTTTGCCGCGGCCCCTTGATCGTCAAAGTAGCAATGCCTGAAATCAAAGTCAACACAATGATTTTGGCGGCATTTTTGCAATTCTTGACCATGTCGCGAAGTAGGATGCTTCCGGAACGAATCTCGTCTCGCATTCCCGCGGACGAGGTCGGGAGCTCTTTCGAATCGAAACTCTTCGCCAAACGGGGCTCTTTTCCGGCCGAATCTCTTTCCGTCCGGTGCTCCCGGACGAATGACGTCTATTCCCTCGCGTGTTTGTCCAAAAAGGCGTCCAGCTCCTTCATCCCCTCCTTGTCTCCGCTCTCGGAAAAAAGCTCGCGTATGGGGTGGGCCAGATCCCTCATCTTCCCGGCGAGGTCCTTGGGGCTGTTCATGAGGGGGATGGTCTTCAGGAGCTCGAAGGCCGAAGAGGCTTTGGCCTCCTGGGAGAGACAGCTCACGAGCTTCATGGCGGGCTTGGCCAGCTTGGCCTCGAGCCCGTGCTCGCGGGCCAGGCCCTTCAGCCGCTCGTAGATGGCGGCGGCCGCTTTGGTCTGCTTCTTGGCCGCCAAAAGGGCGATCATCTCGTTTCCGGTCCTGATCTTCATGGCGGAGAGGCGCCTGTCGGCCGAGGGCTCGAAGTCGTCGAAGAGGTTCACGGCGTCCTTGACCCGGCCGCCCCGGGCGCACTCGCCCAGGAGGTAGGAAAAGAGCTCGAATTTCTCCCGCTCGAGCTCTTTTTTGGAGCCGTGGTCGGGGAGCATGTCGAAGACCTCCCTCGCGTTCTTGAAGTCCTCTTTTTGGCAATAGCACATCATGAGCTCCAGGGCCACGGCGTGGAGGCTCATGGCGTAATTTTCGCCGCCGTTTTTCGGTTTTTCCAGGACCTCGAGGTAGATCTCCCGAGCCTCCTCCACGCACCCGCACTCGACGTAGGCCTCCGCGAGCTGCTCCGTGGCCTTGGCCCAGCGGCCCGTCACCTTGTCGCGACCCTCGAAGACCGCGTGCTTCCGCCAGAAGTCCCGGGCCTCGTCGTAACAGTCGAGGGAAAGGTAGCCGTTGAAGATCCGCATGCGGGTCTGGAGGTCCGCGAAGACGCCGTCCTCGGTCTCGCGTTTCCGGAGTCCCTCCAGGACCAGGGCGGCTTCCTCGGGTTCCCCGGAGTCCGCGAGGGCCCTCGCCGCGGTGTGCCCGATGTCGTCGAAGAGGAGCGCCGCGCGGGGGTTTTCGATGTCCATCTTGAAGACGGAAAAGAGGTAAGACACCTGCTCCGCGTAGCCCATGTCCAGATAGAAAAGCGCGAGGTCCCTGAAGAGCCTCACGAAGGTCAGCTTCTGGTCGTCGGTTTCGAGGAGGGACTTCACGCGCTCGAAGATCCGCCGGGCGGAATCGTCGTCCCCCGTCTCCTTGAAAAAATAGACCAGGTGAAAACCCGCGTTCAGATACTCGACCAGGGCGTCCCCGGTCAAATTGTCGGTGGGGAGGAGCCCGAACATCCCGTAGGCTTCGTTTATCATCTCCTCCCGGGCGTAGGCGAGAATAATCTCCACCCCGCCCTTGAGGACGGCGAGCTTGTGCTTGTCGGGATCCGAAAAGCCCTCCATGACCTCCAGGATGCCCCTCGCCTCCTCGAAGTCCCGGGTTCGGAGGGACTCCCTTATCATGCTCAGGGCGGCGTGATCCCTTATGGTCCTCCGGAAGGGGGTCTCGCTTCCGGGGGCGAGGGTGCTCATGAGTCTCGCGAGGTCCTTTTCGCTCCCCCTCGCGAGGGGCAAAAAGAGACAAAGCCCCGCCTTGACCCTGCAGGCGAAGCCCTTGTCGTCCGTCTCGTATTTCCTCATCCGCTCGTAGAGGTCCAGGGCCCCGGGGAGATCGTCCAGGTCCCGGAGCTGCCTCACGAGACGCATGGCGGCCTCGGCCTTCAGGGGGACCAGGGCCTGTCCCCTGAATTTCTCCATGGTCCCGAAGACGGAAACCGACTCCCCGGCCATCCCGGAGTTCCCGAGGGAATCCACGAGCTTGACCCCGGTCTTCAGAAGAATCCTCACCTCGTCGGGCTCGCCGGCCCCGTCCTTCATCTGCTCGAAGACGGCCAGGGCGCTCCCGAAGTCGTTGCAGATGCTGTAGTCGCGGACCAGGTGGGAGCCCGCCCTGAGCTTCAGGAGATTGGACTTGTCCGAGTCCGGGAGCTGGACGAGAGCGGTGAAAAAGTTCTGGGCCAGCTCCAGAAAGCCCATGCGGGAGGAGAGAGTGACCAGTTCCTTGAAAATCCGGGCGGAAAGGGGGTCTTTGGCCACCACGGACTCCTTCATTATGGGCAGAATGAGCTCCAGGACCTTCTTCAGCTCCTCGTGAAACTTGTCCTCGAAAGCCTTCTGCCTTTTCCCGCTCTTCCCGCTCTTACCCTCGCGAAAGCCGGAAAGACTGAGTTTCAGCTCGTCCAGCTTCCTTGAAATCTTCTCCAACCGGTTGTCACACTTTACCATGCCGAGGCTCAGCCCTCTCTCGAAAAGAAAGTCGAAAAAATCGAAAAAAACCGAAAAACCATCCCGAAAATCAAAAAGACCGGAAAACCCGGTCGAAAAACCGAGGGGAAACCCCCCGGGGAAAAGCGAAAAAACCAAAATCCCGAAGAAACGGGGCCGCGGCGCGAACGCCGGGGACCCCGCGACGAGGGAAATCTTCCCCCGCCGGCGCGTCTCGGGAAAAACTTGGAGAAGAAAAAACCCGACGGCCGGCGGGGAAAGAAACCCGACTCATTATAGCACAAAAGCCGACCCCGCGGGGCAAGTCTCCCCGGGGACAAGCCGGCCGGTCAACCCGCCGGTCAACCCGCCGGTCAACCCGCGGGTCACCCCTCGGATCAAAGGGTGACCAGCCTGTCCAGGATGTCCCGGGCGTGGGCCCCGACCGCCTCGGCCGCCCCCTTCGGGTCCGCGGGGACGTGCGCCGGATGGTCCAGGACCTTGAAACCGTGGTTCCCGAAGTAGGCGGCGTAGTTCGCGTGGACGGTCTTGAGGTAAAAGTCCTTCTCCGGGTTCCCCTGGGTGAAGAGGAGAATCGCCTTCTTCCCCGGGGCGAGCCTCGAGGCATGGGCGTTCAGGATGAAATCGGGCTTGAACCAGGAGTAGGTCCTGTCCACGAAGAGCTTGGCCTGCCCGGTTATCTCGCCGATGTAGATCGGGCTCGTCAATATGAGGAGGTCGCAGTCCGCGGCGGCCCCCAGGACCTTAATCATGTCGTCGGTCAGGACGCAGGTCTCGGTCTTTCCCTTGCAGCTCCCGCAACCCTGACAACCCCTGACGTTCATTTCGTTCAAAACGAACTTCTTTTCCGAGACCCCGGGACCGAGGCCCGTCACCACCTTTTCCGCAATCACGGTGCTCGCGGAGTCCCTCCGGGGACTCCCCAATATCGTTGCCACTTTCATTGAATCATTCTCCCACGTCGCCCCGGACCCCCCGGCGAAAACCGGCGTCCGGACCCGCCGAAAGCGGGACCCCGGCGCGGGCCGAGGGGGTTTGTCCCCCGCGGCTTTGCCCCGGGGGCGTTTCGGGCGACAACGATTGACGGCTCGAAAAACGTGGATTCGCCGCGCGGGTCAATTCCCGGCGACCCGCGGGACCGAATCCGGCCAAAAAAACCCGGAAAACCCCGGGGTAAAAAAAAACGAAAACGAAAAAACCGCGAGACCCCGCCCCGGGCCCGCCGTCCCGCCCGGCCTTCGGGGGGACCGGGGGCGGCTCAGGCGACCCCGAGCCCGGAAAGAACCTCGAGCAGGGAATCCACCACCGTTTTCTGGCTTTCGGGGGGGATCCCCGGCCAAATCGGGAGGCAGATCTGGCGCGCCGCCCCCTCTTCGGCCCCGGGAAGCCTACCGGGGGGGAAGGCCAATTTCCCGGGATGTTTCTCCCAATAGGGCTGCTTGTGGAGGGGCACCGGGTAGACCTCTCCGGCGAGCCTCACGTCGAACCGGGACAAAAGCCGATCCTTGACCGCGACCCGGTCGATCCCGGGGGGAAGGAAACGGACGTGTTTGTAACAGGAGGAAAGATAACCCGCGGGGGAAACGATTCCCCCGAGAGGGGAGGAGGCCAGGAGTTCGTCGTAGCGGAGGGAGGCCTCCCTTCTCGCGGCGAGGATCTCCCCGGCCCTCGCCATGACGTTCAAACCCAGGACGGCGTGGATCTCCGAGGGCCTGTGGTTCAGGCCGAAACCCTCGTGCACGTTGGAGCCGGGCCTTATTTGCCCGTGTTCGCGCAAGGTGAGGAGTTTTCCCGAAAGCTCCTCCGAGGAAGTCGTGACCATCCCGCCTTCCGCGGTGGTCAGGACCTTCGTGGCGTAGAAGGAAAAACAACCCATTTCGCCCAAGGATCCGGCGGGTTTCCCGTTCGCGGAGGCCCCGTGGGCGTGGGCGGCGTCCTCGATCAAGACGGCGCCGTTGTCGGCCGCGATCTTTTCAATCTCTTCCAGGTCGGGACTCACGTTTCCCGCCAGATGCACGAGCACGACCGCCCTCGTGTCGAATCTCATCTTTCTTTTGAGATCCGCCGGGTCCATCTGCAGGGTCCGGGGGTCGGTGTCGACCAGGACGATCTTCGCCCCCGCCGCCACCGCCGCGAAGGCCGTGGCCATGAAGGTCAGGGCCGGCACCGCGACGCTCGAGCCCTCGAGTTCCAGGGCCCGGAAGGCGATCTCCAGGGCCTGGGTGCCGCTCCCGACGTTCACGGCCGAGGTCGCGCCGCAGAATTCCGCGAAGGCCTTCTCGAAGGCCCTGACCCGGCTTCCCATGGCGACATGCCCCGACCTCAAGAGAGCCGCGAACTCCCTGGCCGTCTCCTCGACGTCGGCTTCCGAAAACGGCAATTTCACGACGGGAACGCTCATGACCCATCTTAGCCCGGGGAGAGGCTTTACTCAAGAAGCGAATCGGGGTCGGGTACTTTTCGCGCGAACGCCCGCGCGGGCGCGACCCCGAATCTTCGAATCCCTAAAACCCCGGGATCCGGATCGCGGCCTTGTTTTTCCGGGGTCCTTTCGTGTTATATTTCCACAAAGCCGAAAAAAACGCCCCCGAAAAGCGTTTTTCCCCCGGGGGACGCGCCCGTCGTCGTTTTTTTTCCCTCGTCCCCGCCACCCGCCGTCCCCCCTCGCGAAACAAAAGGTTTCCCATGGTTCTCGTCGCGCCCTCGATTCTTTCCGCCGACCCCGGTTTCCTGGAAGACGAAGCCCGGTCCCTGGAAGCGGCCGGAGCCGACTGGCTTCATCTGGACGTCATGGACGGAAACTTCGTTCCCAACATAACCTTCGGCCCCTGGATCCTGAAAGTGGCCAAAAAGGCCTCGAAGATCCCCCTGGACGCCCACCTCATGGTCACCGACCCCCTCTTCTGGGGCCCCGCCTTCGCGGAGGCCGGGGCGGATTACGTGTCCGTTCACGTCGAAACCTGCCCCCATCTCCACAAAACCCTCCTGTCCATAAGGGAAAAGGGGGCCCGTCCGGGGATCGCCCTAAATCCCCTGACCCCCCTTTCTTTCGCGGTTCCCGCCCTGCCTCTCGTCGACCTCGTCGTCATCATGGGGGTGAATCCCGGTTTTTCGGGTCAGCCCTTCATCCCGGAGACCGTCGAAAGGGTCCGCGAGGCCGCGGAACTCATCCGGAAGTCCGGGAGGGACGTCTCGCTCGAGGTGGACGGCGGCGTCACGGACGAGCTCGCGGGCCCCCTGGTCGCGGCCGGGGCGACGGTCCTGGTCTCGGGGTCCTTTCTTTTCAAGAGCCCGGACAAGGCCCTGACCATCGGGAAGCTCCAATCGACCGGCTCTTGATTTCCCCCGCCCCCGGACCCCCGGTTCGGTGGACGGGATCGCGGGCCGCGCGCGGCCCCGAACCCCCCGGTCTTCGCTTTCTTTCGCCCTTTCCTTTGACGCCGGGCCCTCCCCGCGCCTTGATCGAACCTTCGGTTTTTCGTATTTTGTTTCATTTCGGGCGGAGAAATCGGACCGCCCGCCGCGATGAGGACGCGAATGCCCGTGAGCGAAACGAATCTCGTCACGAGAGAGAACATAGGGGAAAAGTCCCGGGGCTGGAAGAGGAAGTGGCACGAGAATTACCTCGTCATGTACTCTTCCGTGTGGGACGGTTACTGCGCCGAACCGGAACTTTGGGCCCTTCCCCCCGACGACCACATGGCGCACAGGGGGGACGGGGTCTTCGAGTCCTTCAAATGCGTCGACGGAAAGGCTTACTGCCTTGACGAGCATCTGGAAAGGCTCGCGGCCTCGGCGGGGGCCCTGGGCATCGTTCTTCCCCCGGCCTTCGCGAGGACCCGGGAGATCCTGAAGACGGCTTACCGGTTGGGTAAGACCAAAGACATCGTGATAAGGATCTGCGTCTCCCGGGGACCCGGGAGTTTCACGGTGAATCCTTACGATTCCGCGGGTTCGGAATACTACCTCATCACCCAGAGGCACAAGCCCCCGGATCCGGCCCTTTACGAAAGGGGGGCGAGCGTGGTGTCGGCGCCCTTCCCCGCCAAGGTCGAGTTCGCGGGGATCAAGAGCTGCGATTACCTCCACAACGTCCTCGTGAAAAAACACGCGAAGGACATGGGGGCGGACCACGCCGTGAGTTACGACCCGGAGGGTTTTTTGACCGAGGGCCCCACGGAAAACGCGGCGGTCGTGACCGACGACGGGAAGCTCCTCGCCCCTCCCTGGGAAAAGATTTTGAAGGGCATCACCCTCTCCCGGGTCATGGACCTCGCCAAGGGCCTCGTCGGGGAAGGAAAGCTCAAATTCGTCGGAAACGGGGACATCAAGGGGGATCGTCTTCCCGAGGGGATTCGGGAGGCCTTCCTGACCACCACTTCCTTCAACGTCCTTCCCGTGACCCTTTGGAACGGAAAGAAGGTCGGGGACGGAAAGCCCGGACCCGTTGCCCGGGAACTCGGACGCCTGATAGAGGAAGAGATTCGGGGGAACGGACCCAGGGCCACCCCTTTGGATTGAAGCGACCCGAAAGACGGAAAGAGTTCCGGGGGCGGGGAAGCCCCTCCCCCGGAACGGCGACACATTGAAAAGCGCCCCGACCCGATCGGGCGCCTGGGGGCAACATGCCCGCGCGAAACCCCGAGACGGAAAAAGACCCGAACGCGGATGGGGGGGAAAAGAAGGGGAAGGGACGGAGGATCGCCCTTGGCCTCCTTTTGACCCTCGTCTTTCTCCTCGCGATCCTTTGGTACGTCCGGGATCGCGCGGGGGAGTTTCGGGAACTCGCGGGGAGGATCCCGGGGATTTCGTCCCTGTGGCCGGCGTTTTTGGGGGTTTTCCTGGTCTATCTCGCGAACGGAGAGACCGTGAGACTCTCCCTTCGTTTTCGCGGGACGAGACTTCCCTTTTTGGAAAATCAGGCCTTGAACTTCGCGGCCTCCGCCCTGAACTGGTTCGTGCCCTTCAAGGGGGCGGCGGGACTCAAGGCCCTCTACCTCAACAAACGGCATGGTTTGAGGGTTTCGGACTTTCTCGCCCAGACCGCGATGGTGGGGGTTTTGACGTTGAGTCTTTCCTCCTTCTTCGCGCTTTTGGGACTCGCGGGCCTCGCGGCGGGGGGAAAGACCCCGGGGCCCGCGGGAACCCCCCTCGTTTTGTATTTCGGAGCCACCCTGGCCCTCGGGGCCTTCCTGATCTTCAAGGGAAAGCTCCCCTTTCCCCTCCCCGGGAGGCTCGCGCCCCTGGCCGCGAGTTGGGAAACCTTCCGGAAAAACCCTTGGCTCATGGCCAAAACGGCATTGGCGGACTCCTCGTATTTTCTCGCCTGGACCCTCACCAACCGCTTCTGCCTCGAGGCGACGGGCATCGAGGTGAATCTTTGGGGGGCCCTTTTCTACGCCGGGGGTCAGGTCCACACCCTCCTCATGAACCTGACCCCGGCGGGTCTGGGTTTGATGGAGGCCTACGCCGTCTTCGCGGGCTCCATTTTGGGCTTCACTCCGGCCGGGGCTTTGCTCGCCCAGGGGATCTTCAGGCTTTCGGCGGTAGCGGTTCTTTCCGCGACGGGTCTTTTGGGATACCTTTACCTGACCTTCGCGAAAGCCAAAGGAAAAGGCGTTCCCGGAGCCTGAGTCCCCTTCCCCGATCCCCCCTCCCCTTTCCCGCCGGCCGCGCCGCCGGCGCCGCCCCTCTTTTTTTTGGGAAACCGCCTCGAAACCCTCCTTGAAATCCCCGTTTTTCTGTGATAAACAGGGTGGTGTTTCGCGTCCGACCGTCTTTTCCCCGATTCTTTTCGCCCTTTTTTCGCGATTTTTCGCCCTTTTTCGGGTTTTTTCCGGTTCCGGGATTCGGAACCTTTTCGTCGTTTTCGTTTTTTTTCGCGATCGGGCGCGGTGATTGTTTTCCGCCCTTCCGGCTGTCGGGACTCTTTTCCGTCCGCTTTTCGTCGGGGGCGGGGCTCCCCGCCGGCCCGGCGACGCGGGTCCCCGAAAAGTTCGTCGGCGGAACGAAAATTTTTCAAGGCGCGCCAAGGGAGGGCGGCTCTTTTCCGAAGGGCGCCGGGCGGACCGCGAGACCCATGCGCCCGGGCCGCCGGGGCGGCCCGGGCGGGACGTTTCGTCACTTCGAGGGGGATCGAAGGCCCTTTCCTCTTCTTTTTTTCCCGCGTTCCCACCGACGGCTCTTTCCTCTTTTTTTTCTTTTTCTTTCGTTTTCTTTCGTTTTTTTCCGTTTCTTTCTTCTCTTTCGTCCCTTTCGTCCCTTTCGTCTCTTTCGTCCCTTCGGTCTCATCTCGTCCTTTTTTCCTTTTTTTTCGCCCGCGCGGGACGGAAACCGGATTCCGCGGGCCCGAAAACCCCCGGGCTTGGAACATGACCTCGAAAATCATAGCCATAATGGATTACAAGGCGGGAAACCAGACGAGCGTCCGAAGGGCCTTCGGGCATTTGGGAGTGCCGGCCGTCGTGACCTCGGATCCGAAGGTCATGAGGGACGCGGCGGGGGTGGTGTTTCCGGGGGTGGGGGCCGCGGGGCAGGCCATGAAGACGCTGAAACTCACGGGGATGGACGAGATGGTCGGGGAACTGGTTTCGGGGAAGAAGCCTTTCCTGGGGATCTGTCTGGGCTGCCAGATAATGCTCGAGTCGAGCGAGGAAAACGAGACCGAAACCCTGGGGATTTTCAAGGGGAAAAACCTGCGCTTCGACCCCTCGAGTCTCGACGAGGCGGGGGAGAAGATAAGGATCCCCCACATGGGATGGAACACCGTGGAAGTCGAAAGAGACTTTCCGCTGTGGGAGGGGACGGAACCGGGGGAGAGGTTTTATTTCGTTCACGGCTACTATCCGGTCCCGGCCCCGGAACTGGTTTTGGGCACCACCGCGCACGGGATCCGCTTCGCGTCGGTCTACGGGACCGAAAAGGTCTGGGCCGTCCAATTCCATCCGGAGAAGAGCGGCCCCCCGGGCCTTAAGATTCTCGACAACTTCCGCCGGCTGGCGCTCGGGGACAAAAGCTGAAATGCTCGCCAAAAGAATCATAGTCTGCCTCGACGTGCGGGACGGGAAGCTCACCAAGGGCGTCAAGTTCCGGGGGAACGTCGAAATAGGGGATCCGGTCGAGGCGGCCAAACGCTATTACGAAGACGGGGCCGACGAGATAATCTTCTACGACATCACGGCCTCGAGCGAAAAGAGGTCCCTCTTTTTGAACGTCGTCGAAAAGGTCGCGGAGGTGATGTTCATCCCCTTCGGGGTCGGGGGGGGGATCTCCTCGGTTCCCGAAATGAGGGAGACCCTTTTGGCGGGGGCGGAGAAGGTTTCCGTGAATTCCTCGGCCGTCCGGAAACCGGGGCTCATCGCGGAGGGGGCCCTGGCCTTCGGGTCCCAGGCCGTGGTTTTGGGACTCGACGCCCGGAAGGTGCCGGTGACGGAGGAAATTCCCTCGGGCTACGAGGTCATCGTCGACGGGGGGAGGACCCCGACCGGCCTCGACGCCGTCGCCTGGGCCATCAGGGCCGAACGCCTGGGGATCGGGGAGATCTGCCTGAACTCCATAGACGCCGACGGAACCAGGGAGGGTTACGAGCTCAACCTCACGAGACTCGTCTCTGACGCGGTCTCCGTCCCGGTCATAGCCTCGGGCGGGGCGGGAAAGCCCTCCCATCTCCGCGACGCCCTGACCTCGGGGGGGGCCGGGGCCGCCCTCGTGGCTTCCATAGTCCATTACGGCGAATACCCCATCCCCGCGATAAAGAGGTTTTTGGCGGATTCGGGGATTCCGACGCGCCTCGCGCGGGACCGGCGGGAAAGCCCCGCGCCGTGACCGGGAACTCCCCCAAACCGGCGCTCGTCCTCGAAACCGGGAAAATCCCCGCGAGACTGGGGATCGGG
>JAITKT010000385.1 GCA_031278225.1 Deltaproteobacteria bacterium | reverse complement strand
ACGGCGACGGATTCCCGATCCTTCCCCGGGCCGGGATTCGGAACCCGGTTTCCCGCGCCCCGGCCCCGGCATTGAGGCGGGTGAATTCCGATTGAATAAGCCGACGCGGGGTCGAGCCGTCCCCGGTCGAAGCTTTCGCGGATGGCGACCGTCACATGGGCTTCCGCTGCGGAGTCGCCAACCGGACATGACTCGGAACGACTCAAGGGTTCGGGAGAAAAGCGACCGGCTTCGTCTTCCGCGGACGGAGGAATGACCTTCGCGTCATGGTCATGAGCCGTCGCTTCGCCCGGCTCTTCCTACCCGACGCGCGACGACAATCAAACGCGAGGGAGGACGTCCCGAAGACGATGAACGGCGTCCCGAAACAACCCCCTCGAAATCATTAAACAAATCGGCGCGACGGCGCTCGCGTCGGGGACCTTTGATCAAACGCCGGCGGAGCGTCTTCGCTCCCGCTCGCGGCGCATTAAACGCGAGGAACGCGCCCGGCGCTTTGTCAACATGATCGGGGGCTTTCCCGGCGATTCGGAACCCGAATCCGGGGAGCGCGTCACTCTTGTTTTCGCGGGTGTCGGCGAGCTTCGGAACATGGCCCGCTTCGCGATCCGGGCCCGCTTCGACGACGATGGCCCGCCGCCGGAGTTTCGGTCGCGGTTCTCCGAAGAGGCATCCCGCGGCGGCGGGATTGACGACGACGGCCGCGACTTCCCCGGAAAGGGCGCCGGTTCGGCGGGGCTTCAACGTCAACATCGCGGTCCTCCCGGCAAGGTCGATAACCGTCAAGGCGGCGTCATGGCGGATCGCGCGGGAGACAAAGGCCCGGGACTCGTCGATCGTCGTCCGAACGCGCCCGCGAAACGGTTCGATGACGATTTTACCGTTCTTCGCGAGCGACGCGAGGTTCCCGAAGGTTCGCGGCGCGAAACCAAGAACGTCACGGCCTCCGTCATGATCGACGAAATGTTCGCCGCGGGGTCGTTTGACTCCAAATTCGCGGGCGCGGACGCCGCCTTCGGGAGCGACCCGGTTTTTTGGGGAATCGTTCCCGGAAGGGCTTGCTTGTTTCGTTGACGTCCGCGACGACACCCGGGTGTTCGAGAGGCGTCCCGGGACAAACGCCCCCGAGTGCGCGGGCGGTGGCGGGAAGCCGCGCCCAAAGCCCATCGCCGCTCCCCGGAAGGCCGGTGAAATCGCCGCCGATTCCTCCGACCCATGGCGCGATGTCGTCCCCGGCACGGGTGCCAAGGGCCCGAACATGCCCCGGGACAAACGCGAGAGCGGTCGGGGTTCGGGACAAAATGCCCGGTAAAGACGCGCCCCGACGCTCCGTCGTCGAAACGCTCCGTCTTCGAAACGCCAAGGCTTCCCGGGGTTTTCGTTTTCGCGGGGCGTTCGTTCCCGTTTTTGGCGGGGCCTCTCGCGGAGGGACCGCGGCGGACCGCGACGCGCGCCGCTGGGCCGACGGCTTTCACGAACGTTTGTCCGGGTCGGGCTCCGGGGCTTTTTCGCGCGTCCCTTCGGGGGCGTTTCGCTTTTTCCTCGCGATTCCCCCCCTCGTCCCCGCGTCCCCGAGCCGCCCGCGGGTGATTATCGGGGTCGAGAAAAACGGTTTTCAATTTTTCGTCCGCGCCTCGTCTTCGGTTTTGACGCCCGGCGTTTTTCCCTCGAATCCCTTTTTCCGGCGCGGCCGTTTTCGGAAAGGCACCCCCCGGGTTCGTCGTTTATTTTATGGAAAATATGAGCTATAATGCGTGATGGTTTTAAGTTCCCCGACGCGCCGTTCCCCCGAATCCCGCCCGTTTTTCATCGCCGGACCCCGGCGTCCACCATATTTTGACAAACCGGCGACCCGATTTGATTATATGGTGGTCATAACCGGTTCTTTCCCGAAGTTTTTCGCGACGGCGACTTCGGGCAAAACAATCCAAACATTTCAGGATTTTCGAAAACATGGCCAAGGCCCAGCCGTTTGAACAAACATTGGACGCGATCCTGACCGCCGCGGGCGACACCCTGGGTCTGAGACCCCATCAACTCGGTCCGGACAGAAACGTCACCGAGCACGGCGTCGACGGCGGAAAGCTTTCCTCCTTCATCCTCGAAATCCGGGAGAAGCTCGGTGTTTCCGTCCCGGCGGACTTCTTCCTTAATTCCGACAAGACCTTCGGGGATTTGGCGGTCCTTGTCCGGGAGCTTCCCGCGGCGGCGGACCCCGAGGCGGCCGGCCCCGCTCCCGCCTCCCCGGAACCCCGGGACGGGGCGGGCGTCCCCGGCGCCGCGGGCGGTTCGGGCGGGGAGGCCGCGCCCCTGACCCTTCTTCGGGAACAGATGGTGACCATGCGGGAGCTCTTCCGGGACCAGTGGATCCGGGCGGGCGGGGCTCCGGGGGATTTCCCTTACGCGGAGCCCCCCAAAGCCGCGCGCGCGGCCCCGGGGCCGGAATCCCGCGGGCCGGAGGCGGAACCCGACGAAACGCCCGAGCTCTTGAGCCCCTCCTTGAACGCCCGTCAGGCCGCCTTCGCGGACGAACTCCTGAAGAGGCACAAGGACAGGACCAGGGCCTCCAGGAAGGCTTTGGAGAATTCCCTCCTCGCTTACCCGCCGGAGAGGTTCCGCTGCCTGCCCTTCATGAAGGACGCCACCTTCCCCGTGGTGGTGAAGCACTACGCCGGGGCCCACATTCTGGACCTCGACGACAACGATTACCTGGATTTCTCCCTCGAGATGGGTTACTGGGGCCACAACCCGCCCTACGCCGTGGAGGCCATGGACTCCAGACTGGAGAGGGGTTTCGGGGACGGGAGCTTCTCCGACGCCGCGACCGCGGCCGCCGAGAGGGCCAAGATTCTCTCGGGGAACAACAAGATAGCCTTCTTCGCCACCGAGGAGGCGGCCGCGAGGGCGGCCATCCTTCTCGCGAGGGCGGCGACGGGAAAGAACCTGACGGTCGTTTTTTCCCCGGACTCCCCGGGGGTCCCGGAACACCTGGCCCTCTCCCGGGGGAGAAAGGGAAAAAACCCGAGGACCCGCTTCGGCGGCGACGCCAGGGCCTTCGCGGCCCTTGACTACGGCCAGGAAAAGAGCCTCGCGGCCCTGATGGAAATGGCGAACGACCTCGCGGCGGTCTACGTGGAGCCCGTGAGCCGCGGGGACCTCCGCTTCCGGTCCCCGAGTTATTTCAGCAGGGTGAGGAGGATAACGAGGGACAGGGGGATAG
>JAITKT010000354.1 GCA_031278225.1 Deltaproteobacteria bacterium | reverse complement strand
CTCATAGCCGACGAGAGCGCCCTGGGGCCGGCCTTCCTTCCGGGAGGGGTTTCGGGTTACTTCGGGGTGGAGCCCTGCATGGCCGTCCACGGGGCCTCCCTCGCCTTCGGCGCCCCCCTGGGGGTTCTCGCGGGGTCCCAAAAGTATCTGGACATCCTGGAGTCCGGGGCCTCGGGCCTCGACCGGGCCCTCACCAAACCCGCGCATCCCCTGTCCCTGTCGGCCCTGTCCTCTTCTTTGGACCACATGGCCAAAAACAGGAAGGAGATCCGGGGGAAGGTTTTGAACAACGCCAAGTTTCTCTTCACCAGATTGGGGCTCTGGTTCCAGGAGAAGGGGGTCTCCCTGAGGCTCAGGACCTTCGGACCCTATTTCGCGATGGAGCCCCTGGGGCCCGCGGCCCTCGCCCCGACCCCCGAGAACGTCCTCGCGATCGAGCTCTTCCATCTTCTGCTCCTCGAGAGCGGGGTCTTCCCCGGGACCTTCCCGGACAAGAACGGGAGCTCTTCCGGGGTCATGGTCGTGGGGGCCCCTCACCTCAAGGAGGACGCCTGGTTCTTCTCCAACGCCGTCATGAAAAGCGTCCTGGCCCTCAAGGACGGGGGTTTCGGCTTCGAGCCCCCGAGGGAAAAACCCGTCTTCTTCTTTCCCCTTTCGGGCGCGAGGGAAAAGGAATTCGCCGGCTACGAGAGGGAAGGGGGCCAGGGCGGGGCGGGGGAGGTCCTGGGTTTCCGGATCGAGGGAAGGCCCCACGTCCCGAACGTCAAAAACGCCCTCTTCGAGCTCGCCTCCCGTCACGAGGCCCTGAATTTCTCCGTGAGGAGATTCGGGGACGGACTGTACCGGGTCCTGGAAGACGAGGCCCCCTTCAGGCTCAAGACCGTCTCGGACTTCGTGTCCGAAACCCCGGAGGACGCGGTGAGGCTCTTCCTCACCCCCCACAACCTCGGGAGGGCCCCCCTCGCGACCGCCGGCCTCATAGACCGGGGGGACCATTTCCTCTTCGTCCTCGAGTCCCTGAAAGGCGCGATCGACAGGGAGTCCCTGAAGATCCTCGCGGGCGACTTGAACGTCCTCATGAAAAGAAAGGAGTTCCTGCCCCCGAGGCCCCAGGCGGGCGAGGCCGAGGCCGGGATCGAGGCCCTCCTCGCCGCCAAAAATTCCCAAGGCGCGACGAGAGCGGGACTCTCCCTGGATTACTGGAAAAATTTCCTCGGCGATTTCAAGACCGCGCCCCTCCCCCTGGACAACCCTCTCCTCAAAAACAGCGGACGCCACAGGACCCTCTTTCGGAAGATCGAGGGGAGGACCCTCGCGAAAATCAAGGAAAAGATCGCTTCCCTCGGCGTTTCCCCGGAAATCTTTCATCTGGGCGTCGCGGGACTGGCCTTGAGAAAGTTCGCGGCCGGAATCTCTTCCTTCGTCGTCGCGAGACATTCCGACGGAAGGATCCACCCGCTTTCGAAAGCGGCCGTGGGGTCCTTTTCCCGCTTCGTTCCCATGGCCCTCGCGAATCCCGAACCGAACGAGGGGTTTCTCGCGCGTCTCGTCGATTCGGCCGCGGCCTCCGCGGCTCACGGGGACGTTTCCGTCGAAACCCTTTCCGAAGCCCTGGGGAAACCCGCGGCGGACCTTTCCTTCGAGCTCGAGGAAATCGACCCCGGACTCCTTTCCTGGCACGGGGTCCGGAGCTCCTTTCTTCCCCTCCCCCCTCCCCGGGGAAACCACAATCCCGCGCTGCGTCTTTCCGAAACCCCGGACGGGTTGTTTCTCTTCGCCCTCTTCGGGGAATCCCTGAGCCCCAAAAGCGTCAAGGCCTTCGGGGCGGCCTTCGACGAGGCCCTGAACGAATTTTCGGAACTTTCCGCCCCCGCTTTTTCGGCGAAGGCGGAAAAGGGCGCGGCCGCTCCCGCCCGTCCGCCCGCGCCCGCCGAAAAGCCCCAAACCCCTCCCCCGACGGTCCCCGCGAAACCGGCGGCCCCCGCGGCCCAAACGGTCGCGAGGAAAGACCCGAAAATTTCGCGCGAACCGGAAAAGTTCGTTTTTCCGGAGGAAGCGGAAAGATTCGCGTCCCCGATCCAAGACCCCTTCGCCTTGGCCCCGGAGGAGCTCTCCTCGAGGGACAGGGACGCCATCCGAAAGACCCTCGGAAAAAATTTGGCCCTGGTTCTTCCCCTCGCTCCGGGGCAGAAAGACTTTTTCCCGTCCGGGGGATTTTCCGTTTCCCCGGCCTCCAGGATGGAGGGGAGAAGGGCGCTTTTGAGGGGCGGGGTCGAGCCCTTGGAAATTCACGCCAAAACCGCGGCCCTTTTGGATTCCTCGGACGTCTTCAGGCTCGGGGTCCGGGAGGGGGAACCCGGGGCCAACGTCGCGACCCTCAAGATCCCTTCGGCGTCCTCGGTCTTCTCTTTCGAGGACCTTCGGGGGAAACCCGACCGGGACAAGGAAAAGAGGATGAGGGAGGCCCAAAGCGATTTGAGCCGCGACCTCGCCCGCCCCGACCGGGGGGCCCCCTTCAGGGTCGCGCTGTTCCGGCTCGCGGACGATCGCTCGGAGCTCCTTCTCGCGACGGACGCCCTCTTTCTGGACGCCGAGAGCGCCTGGGGGATCCTGGATTATTTCTCCGACCCGGATCCCGCCCCCGCGCTTCCCCGTTTCTCGGCGGCCCTCGCCTTCAGGCCGGAAAACGCGGGGGCATTGGCCGAAGCCCGGGCCGGGGCCCGGGAACATTTCCGGAAAAAGCTCGAGACCCTCTCCTCCCCCACCCGGGTTCCGAGGAGGGTCTCCCACCGGGAAGAGCCGGGGGAAGCCCTGGTCGCGACCCACAAGGTCCCGTCCGAATTCCTGGAAAACTTGAGGAAGGCCGCGAAGCGGGAAAACGCGACCCTTTCCGTCTTCGTCCAGGGGGTCTTCGCGGTCCTTCTCCAAAGATTGTCCCAGACGGAGCGGGTCTCCTACGGGGTCGAGGCGGACGGACGGGGACCCCTGGGAATCCCCGGGGCCCCGGGACCCTTTTCGGTCCGGCTTCCGGTGATCGTCGACGTGACCCGGGACAAACCCTTCGCGACCCTTCTCGGGCAGATCGCGGCGGGCGTCCGGGAGGCGGAGGCCGGGGCGGTCCTGTCCAAATCCGACCTCGAGGACCTTTCGCCCCTCGGGCCCGACATCTTCGGTCACGCGGTTTCCTTTTCGACCCGCGCGGAAAAGACCCCCAACCCGAGGCTCGAGAAGACCCGGGAAAGGGGTTCCCCCGGGGGACTCCCCTTAATCCTGCGGGTCCGGGAAAGCGCCGGGGACGCGGAATTCAACTTCGTCTGGCAGAGGGGCCTCTACGACCCCTGGCAGGTGGAGGTCATGCGCCAGGCCTTCCACAGCCTCATGACCGACGCCGTCGAAAACCCCGGCGCGACGGTCGGGTCCCTGCGCCTCTCCGAAACCGACCAGGACCTCTCCGTGGTGAGGCAGAACAACGCGAGGGCCGTGAAACGGGAGGGGGAAACGGTTCTGGACCTCTTCCGCGCCGCGGTCGCCGCCCGCGGGGACGCCGTCGCGGTGACCATGGACGACTTCGCCCAGAGTTACCTCGACCTCGACATCGAAAGCGAAAAATTGGCGGCCCAGCTCAAGGTCGCGGGCATCGGCCCGGGGCACCGGGTGGCGCTTTGCCACGGGGACCCGGGGCCCGAGTACCCGGGGATCCTTTTGGGGGTGTTGAAGAGCGGGGCCGCGGCCGCGCCCCTCTCCCCGAAGCTCGACCCCGGGACCCTCGAGCAACTCTTGAGGGATTCGGCCCCCAGCATCGCGATATGTCCCGAGAGGCTTCCGGACAATCTTTTGGCCGCGACGGAAAAGCTCCCGGACCTTCCCGTGGTCGACCCCAAGGGAAATTTCCTCAAGGGCGGGAGCTCGGGGGTTTTGGGTTTTTCCAAACTCTCCGGGCATTTCGTCAAAAGGGACAGGGACAAGGTGACCCTTTCCTCGGACTCCCCGGCCTACCTGGTCCAGGTTTCCGGGTCCCCGAGGGGGAGCGCGGGTTCGTCCCGTGGGGCTTACCGGGGGGTTCTCGAGAGTCACGGGGCCCTTTTGAATCAGATCTCCTGGGCGGGCGACCTCCTGGGGATCGAGCCGGGGGACGTTTTGAGTTCCTACGCCCCCCCGGCTTCCGACGTCTCGGTCATGGAGCTTTTGCTCCCTCTCACCAGAGGCGCCGCCATTCTTCTTTTGAGCGCCAAGGACCACAGGGACGACGAGAGCCTCTGGGAGAACATCCACAGCCACAAGGTGACCTCCCTTTCGCTCCCCTTGCGGAAACTCAGGCTCTACGTCTCGAGGCATTCCCTCTACGGTCTCAAAACCATCGTCACCTGGGGGAGGGGCCTTTCCGGGGACAACATTCAGGAGCTCATCAAGGACAACACCTCCTGCCGCATCGTGAACTGCTACGGGCAGCCGGAATGCGCGATAACGGCCCTGGCCGAGGACTCCCACCCCGGTTTTCTTCCCGAGACCATGGGAAGACCGGTTCCCAACTGCCCTTCGTACATCCTTGACGCCGAAAAGAGACTCCTTCCCGCGGGTTTCCCGGGCGAACTCCACGTGGGCGGGGCCCAGGTGGCGATGGGCTACGACCCGGACGGGGAGGAAAACCGCAAGGCCTTCGTCCCGGACCCCTTCGCCCCCAATTCCCCCCCGGAATACAAGGCCGGAAGGTTGTTCAAGACCGGGATCCTCGCCTCCAGAAGACCCGACGGGAGGATCGACTACATCGGGAGGATGGGGGAGGTTACGGTCATAAACGGGGTCGCGGTCCCGGTCTTCGAGGTCGAAAGGACCCTCCTGGCCGGAAGGGGCATCCTCGAGGCCCTGGTCATCAAGAGGGAGGACTACGATTCCTACTTCGAGCCCTACCTCGCCGCCTACGTGACGGTCGCGACGAGGGAAAACGTTCGCGAAGCCGCGATCAAGGCCGAAATCAGAAGGCATCTCGAGAAAAATCTCCCCCCCTACGCCATCCCCGAAAAGATCGAGATCCTGGACGATTTTCCCCTGGACGCCTTCGGGCGGGTCGACATCGGGGCCCTCCCCGCGCCCCGGGACGACGACGCCGCCGACGACGGCCCCGCGGGAATCCCGGCCGCGGGGGAAAGCCCGTCCGCTTTTCCCGCCGACCCGGGGACCCGGGCCGCGGCCTCCGCCGTTCCCGCCGGGGACGGGACGCCGGGCGCGAAGGATCGCGCGGGGCTCCCCCCGTTTTACGCCCCCGGGACGGACCCCTTCGCCTCGGCCCCCGACGACCTCGGCCGCGGGGACAGGGAAAAACTTCTGAAGACCAGGGGCTCGGACCTCTACCGGGTACTTCCCCCGTCCCCGGGTCAAATCTCCCTCCTGACCGTCAGGGGGACCCCCCGCCTGGGCGCGACGGGTTTGAAGGGGGGCCTGTGGGCCAACGTTTCCAAGGCGAGGGAGGTGACCCTTCCCCCGGTGGAAAATTTAATCTCGACGGAACTTCTGACTTTGAGCGGAAAGCTCGACCCCGACGCCCTTTTCCGGAGAATCGGGGAGATCCTCGCCTCCAGGGACGTCTTCCGCCTCTCCTTTTTCCCCCGGGAACAGGGCCTCCCCGCCCAGGTCTGGGGGAAGAGAACCCCCGGGGCGGAAACCGTCTTTTCCTACGAGGACTTCGGCTCCCACTCCACGAGAAAGAGGGACGCGAGGCTCTCGGCCATGGAGGCGAGGCACCTGGCCGAACTCGAGGACATCACCAGGGCCCCGCTTTTGAGGATCGCCCTTCTGAGGCTCGCCGACGAACGCTTCTCCATTCTCGCCTCCTTCAATCAACTGGCCTTCGACTCCGCGAGTTCCGCCATGATCCTCCGGGAACTTTTGGGGAAAGACGAGCTCCCCGAAAATCCCCCGTCCTATTTGGATTATCTCGAGAGGAGGGCCGCGGGGGACGCCGAAAAAACGCTCGACCACTGGAGACGGGAGCTGGGGAAGCTCTCCTCCCCCACCCTCATCCCCTTCGCGAATCCCGAGCGGAAGGAAATTCTCCCGAAGGGCCCGGTCGAGCTCGCGACCCTGAAATTCCCCGACGACCTCGCGGCTTCCCTGCGCTCGGCCGCGGCGGGGGCGGGGGTTTCCCTCGAATCCTTTCTCCTCGGGGCCTGGGCCCACATTCTCGGCAGATCCCTCGGGACCGCGGTCGTGAGTTTCGGGTGCCTCTTTTCCGGAAGGGAGGAGGGCCGCGAAACAAGGGAACTCGCCGGGCCCGCGGAGACGGTCCTTCCCTTAATCGTCGGGCTCGACCGGGAGAAGAGCTTCGTCGACCTCGCGAAAGAAATCGAGGCCCTGAAAAAGGAGGCCCGGGAAAACGACGGGATAACGCTCAGGGAACTCGAGGCCCTGTCCCCCCTCGGGGCCGACGCCATCACGAACCTCGTCTTCTCCGCCCCCGGGACCGCTTTGGACAACCCGGACCTCCGGGTGACCGAATTCAAGGAGAGGGCGAGACCCTTTTCCTACCTCATATCGCTCAGGATAAACGAACACCGGAGACTCTCGGTGGACTTCGTCCACGGCTCCCAAACCTTCCGGCCCTGGCAGATCACGAGCCTTTCCGGGGCCTTCCGCACGGTTTTGGAGGGGGTCGCCGCCGACCCCGGGGTCCTTTTGAAAAACCTGCGCCTGAGTTCCCCCGAGACCTTCGGGGACCACGCGGAGCACGCGGCCTCCCTCGCGAAAACCCTCGAGGGGAAAACGGTTCCCGGGCTCTTCAAAAAGTGGGCGGCCCTGGGGCCCATGGTCCCCGCGGCGGTCATGGGGTCGGTCTCCGTCACCTACGGGGAGCTCGACCGGCACAGCGAAAAGCTCGCGGCTTCCCTGCGCCGCCTCGGGGTCCCGGACCGGGTCCCCCGGGTGGGGGTCTTGATGGAGAGGTCCCCCGCCTATCCCGGGGTGATCCTGGGGGTTTTGAAGAGCGGAGGCACCCTCGTGCCCCTTCCCGGGGGAGACGACGGGGGGGAGCTTTTGAACATCCTCCTCGACTGCGCTCCCGGGGTCATAATAACCGGAAAGGAGATGAGCCCCGCCCTCGCGGAAAACCTCGACCTCATCCCGCCCGCGAAGGTCATGGACTTCGCGGGAAACGTCCTCGCCTCCAACTCCGACTTCTCTCACCCCGAGAGCGCCCCCGAGGGCCCGGAGCCCGGGTCCCCGGCCTACGTCATCTACACTTCCAAGAATTTCGGCGGGGCCGGCGGGGTGGGGGTGGAGATCACCCACCGGGCCCTCTTCAACACGGCCTCCTGGTTCGGGGAATTTCTGGACCTGCGTCCCGGGGACACCCAAGGCTGTTACGCCCCCTTCGGGACCGACTTTTCCCTGACCGAGATCCTGACCCCCCTCTCCGCGGGGGCGAAATGCCTCATCTTCGGGGAGGCGGAAAGAAGGGACCTCAAACTCCTCCACGAGACCGCGGAAAAGGCCAGGGTTAGTTCCCTCTGGCTTCCCCCGAGGCTCGTCCGTCCCTTCGTCGAGGAATTTTCCATAAAGTTTTTGAAGACTCTCGTCACCATAGGCGAGGGTTTCGACGAACCCTTCCGGGTCAAGGACCCCGGTTCCTGCAGGATCGTGGTCGCTTACGGGATCCAGGAGTGCGGGGTCGCGATCTCCGCGGAATCCGCCCCTCCCGGCATGACCCCCCTGACCCTCGGTCACCCGGGTTCCAACTGTCCGGTCCACGTCCTCGACGGTGAGGGGGAATTGGTTCCCCCCGGTTTTCCCGGAAATCTCTACGTCGGGGGTCCCCAGGTGGCCAACGGCTATCTCGGTCATCCCGAGCTGACCGAAAAGGTTTTCTTCCCCGACCCCTACAAATCGCTTCTCCCCCCCTCCTGCGCCGGGGAAAAACTCTTCGCGCCCGGGATAACCGTCATCCGGAGGCCCGACGGCCGCCTCTTTTTCGTGAGAAAGAGCGCCTCCCCTCCCGCGGTTCCCGCCCCGCTCCCCGTCTTTCCCCCGTTCTTTTCCCGTTTCCCCGGGACTCAACGCGCTGACCGTTCCGACCGCGGCGACTCTTATCCCGAACCGGACGAAATCGGTCCCGAGGCCACGACCGTTCCCCTCTCCGAGGCCCTGTCCGATCCCGCCCCGGAGCCCCTGGGGCCTCCCCCCGTCTCCGCCCCCAAACCCCCCGAGCCCGCGCGGGAGACGATTTCCGTCGCGAGACCCCCGGAATCCCGGGAACCGGCGGAGACCCCGGAACCCGCGGCGGAAAAAGTCGCGGTCGCGGAACCCGCCGAACCCGCGGCGGAAAAAGTCGCGGCCGTCGAACCGGCCGAACCCGCCGCCGGGGAAATTTCCGAGGCGGTCGTCCGAGAACCCGCGCCGGCCGCGGAACCCGAAACGGTCGAAATCACCGTCGGGGAAGAGGAAAAACC
>JAITKT010000313.1 GCA_031278225.1 Deltaproteobacteria bacterium | reverse complement strand
CTCGGGGGCATTTCGAAATCGCGGGGGGTGGCGTCCCCGTCCCCCGCGCCGGGCGGGAGTCGGGGAGCGGGAGGCGGGGAAGCGTCAGCGGGGTTTCGCGCCCCTTTTCGGGACGCGGGCGGGGGAGTTTTCCCGGGAGGCCCGGAGGGCTTTTTTGAGGTAGTGGCCGGTGAAGGAGCCGGGGGTTCGGGCGATCTCCTCGGGAGTGCCTTCCGCGATTGTCTTTCCCCCGCCGTCACCGCCCTCGGGGCCCATGTCTATGACGTGGTCGGCGCATTTTATGACGTCCAGGTTGTGTTCGATGACTATCACGGTGTTACCCTGGTCGACCAGGGTCTGGAGGACGTCCAAAAGCTTTTTCACGTCGTCGAAGTGGAGGCCCGTGGTGGGTTCGTCGAGGATGTAGAGGGTGTTTCCGGTGGCCTTGCGGGAGAGCTCCTTGGAGAGCTTCACCCTTTGGGCCTCGCCCCCGGAGAGGGTGGTGGCGCTTTGGCCGAGGCGGATGTAGCCGAGACCCACCTCCCTCAAGGTCCCGAGCTTGTCTTTCAGGAGGGGGATGTTCTTGAAGAAGATTTCGGCCTCCGAGACCGTGAGGTTCAGGACGTCGCTTATGGAGAGGCCGTTGTATTTAATCTCCAGGGTGTCGCGGTTGTAGCGGGAACCGCCGCAGGTCTCGCAGTTCACGTGGACGTCCGGGAGGAAGTGCATCTCTATTTTGATGACCCCGTCGCCGCCGCAGGCCTCGCACCTCCCCCCCTTGACGTTGAAGGAGAAGCGCCCCGGACGGTAGCCCCGGGAGCGGGCCTCGGGGAGGCGGGCGAAGAGGTCCCTTATGGGGGTGAAGAGGCCGGTGTAGGTCGCGGGATTGGAGCGGGGGGTTCTTCCGATGGGGCTCTGGTCTATGTCCACGACCTTGTCGAGCCGTTCGAGTCCCCTGACCTCGTCGCATTCCCCGGGTCTGTGTCTCCCCCCGAAGAGATTCACCCGGAGGGCCTTGTAGAGTGTTTCGAGGACCAAGGTTGATTTCCCGGAGCCCGAAACCCCCGTGACGCAGGTGAAGGTCTTCAGGGGGAATTTCACGGTCAGGTTTTTGAGGTTGTGGGCCCGGGCCCCCACCACGGTCACGTGGCCGTGTTTTTTTGGCCTTCTCGCCCGGGGGACGCTTATCTCCTTTTGTCCCGAAAGATACTGACCCGTGAGGGAGCCGGGGGCCTCGAGAATCTTTTCCGGGGGACCGGAGAAGATGAGGGAGCCCCCCTTCTCGCCCGCGCCGGGACCGAGGTCTATCAGATGGTCCGCGGCGAGCATGGTCTCCGCGTCGTGCTCCACGACTATGACCGTGTTTCCGAGGTCCCTCATTTGGATCAGGGCCGAGAGGAGCCTCGCGTTGTCCCTCTGGTGGAGGCCTATGGAGGGTTCGTCCAGGATATACATCACCCCCACCAGCCTCGAACCTATCTGGGTCGCGAGGCGGATCCTCTGGCTCTCCCCCCCGGAAAGGGTCCCGGAGGAACGGGCGAGGTCCAGGTAGCCCAGGCCCACGTCGTTCAGAAAGCCCAGGCGGGACTTTATCTCCTTTATTATTCTCTCGGCTATGGCCGTTTCCTTGGGGGGGAGGGAGAGCTTTTCGAAGAATTCCAGGGATTTGGCCACGGGGAGCCGAGAGAGTTTGTCGATGTTCAGATCCCCCACGGTCACGGCCAGGGCCTCGGGTTTCAGGCGGGCCCCCCCGCAATCCCGGCAGGGATGGAAGGACATGAACCTCGAGAGGTCGTCTTTGAGGTTTTGGTCCTTGGTTTCCCCGTAACGCCTCTCG
Organism: Deltaproteobacteria bacterium; assembly: GCA_031278225.1. Taxonomy (GTDB): domain Bacteria; phylum Desulfobacterota; class Desulfarculia; order Adiutricales; family Adiutricaceae; genus JAITII01. Next base: position 6,510 of record JAITKT010000313.1, on the reverse strand, counting down.
AGCCTGGGGACGATGCCCTCCCAGATTTTGGTGTAGGTGTGGAGACGGCCCTCCCAGTGGAAGGAGAAGGTGAGTTCCACGTCCCCCGCCCCGTGGAAAATGATTTTTTTGGCCTTGGCGGAGAGGTCCCCGAAGGGTTTTCCGGTGTCCCAGCCGAAATGGTCCGCGAGACTCTTCAGTTGGGAGACGTAGAAGCCCCCCTGGACCGGGACCGCCACGGCCCCCTCGTCGATGCTTAAGGAGGGGTTGGGGACTATGAGGTCAGGGTCGAAAAACACGTCCGCCCCGAGACCGTCGCAGGCGGGGCAGGCCCCCTGGGGGTTGTTGAAGGAGAAGAGCTGGGGCGTCAGTTCGGGGAAGGAAAGCCCGCAGTGGTCGCAGGCGAACCTTTCCGAGAAGAACATTTCCTCGAGTATTTTCCCCTCCCCGTCCGTCGTCGCGGCGATCATGGTCCCGTTTCCCTGTTTCAAGGCCAGTTCGACCGACTCCGTGAGCCTCCTTCTCGAGGAGGGCCCGAGGACCAGCCTGTCCACCACCACCTCCACGTCGTGTTTCATCTTCTTGTTGAGTCTTATTTCCTCGGAGAGCTCGTGGATCCTCCCGCTCACCCTCACCCTCGCGAAGCCGTCCTTCCTGAGCCTGTCGAAGATCTTCTGATGTTCCCCCTTCCTCGCGTCCACCAGGGGGGCGAGGATCATGAGTCTCGCGTTCAGACCCGTCTCCATTATCCTGTCCACGATGGTCACGGGGGACTGGGCCTTGATGGGCCTCCCGCACTTGTGGCAGTGGGGCCGTCCCGCCCTCGCGTAGAGGAGCCTCAGGTAGTCGTGGACCTCGGTCACCGTCCCCACGGTGGACCTGGGGTTTTTGGAGGTGGTCTTCTGTTCTATGGAGATGGCCGGGGACAAACCCTCTATGAGGTCCACGTCCGGCTTTTGGAGTTGGGCCAGAAACTGCCTCGCGTAGGAGGAAAGGCTCTCCACGAAGCGCCTCTGGGCCTCGGCGCAAAGGGTGTCGAAGGCGAGGGAGGACTTTCCCGAACCCGAGAGTCCCGTTATGACCGTGAAACTGTCCCTGGGGATGTCCACGTCGAGGTTTTTGAGGTTGTGCTCCCGCGCGCCTCTTATGGTAATCGTGTCGAGGGTCAAGAATGAGCTCCGAAAAAAGGTCCGCCCTCCCGACGGCGGGGGAAGGCGGTCCCGGAAAGGAAAAGGCGGAAAGCCGCGAAAGGGCCGGTTCAGCCGAAGGGCCGGGGAAAAAAAGAGCGGGGCCGCGGGGGAAAAATCCCGTCGCGCCCGCGGACGTCCGAAGCCCCCGCGGCCCCGCGCGCGCGCGCGGCGCCTCCCGCTCCCTCCCGTCCCCTTTCCCCTTCTTTTCCCTCCGCCCGCCCCCCGCCCGTTTCGAAAAAGAAAAGCCCCCTTCGCGGGAGCGGGAAAGCCGGGGGCGGAAGCGGAAGAAAACGGAAGAAAGCGGATTAAAGCCGTCAAGGCGGCCGAAGGCGGCGGACCCGGACATCGGGGGGTAAGGGCCGCCGGGCCCCTCTCCCGCGGGGCGGGCGTCAATGGGCCGGCCGGGGCGGGGTCAGTTGGTCGCGAACCAATATAGGGCCAGCTCGTAAGACCTGGGCCCGAAACCCGCTATCACCCCCTTGACGGCTCCCGCGAGGAAAGAGTGTTTCCTGAAACCCTCCCTCGCCTGGGGATTGGAGAGGTGGACCTCCACGACGGGTTTGGAAATGGCGAGGATGGCGTCCCGGATGGCGAGGGAGGTGTGGGTGTAGGCCCCGGCGTTCAGGACGATCCCGTCGTAATCGGTTTCCGCGGCCTGGATCTTGTCTATGAGCTCCCCCTCGGCGTTGGACTGGAAGAAGTCCGGGAAGAGGCCCATGCTCGAGGCCTTCTGCCTCAGGGACTGCGCGATTTCGTCCAAACCGACGCCGCCGTAGATTTCCGGCTCTCTTTTTCCGAGGAGATTCATGTTGGGGCCGTTGATGACGAGGATCTTTTTCATTTAATCCGTCCTTGTGCGTTGCTTGTCCGGAAACACCGGGAGTCGGAGCGTCCGCGGCGCGCGGACCCCGAAGGGGAAATACCCCGGGGATTTCGGGGTTTCGGGCTTCGACGGGGCCGACGCGGGCGGGGTCCGAAAAACCCGACCATTATAGCACGGGGAACCGGTCGCGCCTCGCGCGAACGTTTTTCGGGAACCGGGGCGCGAAAACGAAAAACCCCCGGGGTTGTCGGGGTTTTTTCGAAGGGAACGCTTTGTCGGGGCGTTCGGGGGGGCGGCCGGGAGGCGGCGGGGAGGCGTCGGGCGGGTTTTTTTCCCGGGGGGACTTTTTCCCGCGAAAGGGACGGGAGCGATCGGGCCCGGGGCGTTCGGGAGGCGGACGAAGGGGCCGGGGAGCGCGGGGAAGAAGACGAAGGGGCCGGGGCGGCGGACCCGAGCGGAAGGTCACCGGTTTAAAGAAAAGGGGTTCCTTCCGGATGACCGGAAAGAACCCCTTAACGGGTTCGGGGCGCCGCGGCGGGCCGTCAGAAGCCTATGATTTTCCCCTTGTCGGGCTTGGGAAGGAGTTTCAGGGCCTCTTCCAGGCTTTCCCGGTTTATTGATTCCCTGTCGTTTTTGGCCGTGATCCTCGCGGCTTCCCTCAGGACGAAGGCGGTGTCCGACAGGGGCTTCCCGTCCAGGGCCTCCGCCATGGCGTCGAGGCGGACGTCGTCGGCCATGGGGAGGTCTTTCACGAGGGTCTCCAGGAGCTCCAGGACCTCTTCCTTCTTGGGGAGCTTGACCTCTATCTTGTGGTCGAAGCGGCCCTGCCTGATGGCGGCGGCGTCTATGCGTTCGATCATGTTCGTCATGCCGATCACGAGGACCTTCTTGGCCACGGCCTCGGGAACCCTCCTCAGGAACTCGTCCACCTCTTCCACCAGGTGCTGGTGATGGTCGCTGCTGCCGCGACTGCTCAGGTAAGACTCCATCTCGTCTATCACGAGGACCGAGGGGGCCGCTTTTATGGCCTTGTCGAAGCTGGCCGAGATCTTCTTCGGGGTGTCGTGGATGAAGGGGGAGGCTATGGTGGTGGAATTGATGTAGTGGACGGGGAGTTTCAAAAACCGCACCAGTTTGTCCACCGCGAAGGTCTTTCCGGAGCCCGGGGGGCCGTGAAGGACAATGGCCGAGGGGAACTTGATGCCGAGTTTTTCGTACTTCCCGGGGTCGTTCAGGATCTCCACCACGTTGTCGTTGAAGAAGCGCTCGAGATCCCTCCTCCCGGGAAGGGAGAAGTATTTCTCCCGGACGACGGGCTTGGGGGACGCCGGTTTTTGTTGCCTGTTCAAGTTCTTCGAGAAAAAATCCTCGTCGCGGTTTTTTTCTCTCACGCGTTTCAAAATCCGCCTGAGTTCGCTTTCCGCCTCGGTCTCCCCCTCGTTCCGGTCCCCGTCCCGGGGGGCCCGCAGGTTGGAGGGCAGGGGAAGACCCGCGTTTTTTATTATCAACGCGACGTCGACGGGGGAGAGGTCCCTCAGGTTGGGAAGGAGATTGTGAAAGTCGTCGGTGGAGATCCTTTTGCCCGTGAGGTAGGTCCCCAGCTCCAGGGCGTCGTCCTTGGGTTCGTGTCTGTGTTCCAAAAGCGGCAGGAGGCAGCCCGAAACGCCGAGGTATATGGCGTTCCGGAAGTTGGCCCCGGGCATCGCGGACCGGGAGCGGCCGAAGGCCCTGCCCACGAGTTTGGCGATTTTCGGGGACCACTTGAGATCCCCTTCCTGAAAGGGGGAGAGGGGCACGTTTTCGGGAGAGGCCATGAAAAAGAGTTCGCGCTCGACCCACTCCACGTCGTCCGGGGAACCTTCCTTCGGGACGGGCATTTTTCCGCTTATCCCGTGGACGTCCGATTTGCCGACGAGAGAGCCCTCGATCCAATACTCCAAAAGTTCTTCGGTTATTATCAAACAACGGGTGGACCCGCGGGAGTCGATGATTTGCCAATGGGCACCCTGAAAGAGAACCTTTTCGATCTCTTCGGGAGGATAAATCATGGAAAACGGGTCAACCCACGGTACTTTGTCCATAGAATGAGTTCCTCGAAAAGCCGCCGCGCCTTCCCCCCGGGCCGCGAAGACCCATGGGGATTCCCCCGACGGCCAGCAATTACGGAGAAAGAGAAACGCGAAAAACCCCGAAAACCGAAAAACCGAAAAAAGCGAAAAAAACCGGAAATGAAAGGAATTCGGGAAAACGGAACACGGAAAAAGGAAGACGGAAAAAACCAAAAAAACAAAAACGGAACGCGACGAAAACCGATGAAAAAAAAGAAAAACGCGGAGGGGGGGTACCCGGCCATAAAACGGAAAAAGACGGAAATCCCCCCGCGAACGGCAAACGAAAATACCGGAATGAAAAGGGAAAAGAAAAAAAGAAAACGCGAAACGAAAAACCAAAAAAACGAAAAAAAGCGAAAAAACGGAAAGAAGAGCGAAGAAAAGAGAAAAATCAAAGGACCCGGGGCCGACGCCGGGTTCGAAACGGATGTCGGGGAGCCGGGTCGGTGGCGATCGGGCCCGAAAAAGCGTCCGAACGCAATCCTCGACGCCCGCGACCGCCCCCGCGGACGATTTTCGCGGTTCGCGCCCGAGCCTTGGCGTTTTTCGCACTCGATCCCATCGCGGCGGATGAGATTTTAAGCCGGCCTCGGGTCCGAGTCAAGGCGGGAAGAGCCGCCGGCGACAGGGGATTCTTCAACATTTTGTGTTAAAGAGAGTCCGGACGCCTAACATATTGTATCATCCCCGGTTCTCCGGGTCAAAGGGGTCACGGGACGGCGGGGCCGGGTCCGGCTGGCGGACGGCCGCGGCGTCTTTAATCGAATATAAGCATTGTTCGGGGGATTGGCAAACTCCGGGGCGGGGGAAAACGAAAAAAGCCGAAAATGGCGTCCTTTGCCGCCCCGGTTTTCCCGGACCCGTTTCTCCCGGAGGCCACGGGCCTTCGAGGTTCGAGGTCCGTTTTCACCCGGATCCGCCCCGGTCCCGGGGAAGTCTCGCGTCCCTCTCCAGAAAGAGGTCGGCCAAAACCAAAAGGGCCATGGCCTCGGCCACGGGGGCCAGTCTCGGGGCTATGATGGGGTCGTGGCGGCCCCGGACGCTCAAGGTGACGGGGTTTAAGGAGAGGTCGACGCTCCTCTGCGCGGTTTCGATCGAGGGGGTGGGTTTCACGTAAAGCCTCGCCACTATGGGTTTTCCCGTGGAAAGACCCCCCATTATCCCGCCGTGGAGGTTGGTTTCGGGTCCCTCGGGACCCAGGGGGTCGTTCGCCTCGGAACCGAGCATGGCCGAGCTCTTTATCCCTTCCCCGAATTCCACGGCCCTGACCGCCCCGATGGAGAAGAAGGCTCCCCCGAGAAGGGCGTCCAGCTTCCCGAAGACCGGTTCCCCCCAGCCCGGGGGGACGCCCGTTGCCCAAAGCTCCACCACCCCGCCCAAACTGTCCCCCTTTTCCATGGTCTCTTTCGCGAGAACCTGGGCGGCCGGGGAGATGTCCGGGTCGAGGAAACGCAGGGGGTCGTGTTCGGCGTGGTCGAAGTCCCTCTTTTTGGCGGTGATCTTTCCCGCCGCCGCGACGCCCGCCCTGACCGTCATGCCCTCCCTCCCGAGAAGGACCCTCGCCACGGCTCCCGCCGCCACCCTGGAAACGGTTTCCCTCCCGCTGGACCTTCCTCCCCCCGGCTGGGGAGGCAGACCGTATTTTTTGAAATAGCCGTAATCGGCGTGTCCCGGCCTGAAGACGCCCGCGATTTCCCCGTAGTCGGAACTTTTGGCGTTCAGGTTTCTCACGACCATGGCGATGGGCGCCCCGTTCGTGAGACCCCCCGCCGTCAGGCCGGAGAGGATCTCCGCCTCGTCAGGTTCCGCCCTGGGGGAGGAAAAGGGAGAGTTTCCCGGCCTTCTTCCGTCAAGGTCCCTCCTTATGTCGGAAGGGTCCAGGGGGAGCCCCGCGGGCACCCCGTCGACCACCACTCCCAAGGCGGGACCGTGGGACTCCCCGAAGGTCGTCACCCTGAAATTTTTCCCGAACGTGCTTCCCGACACCGGCTCTCTTCCCTTTCGTCTTTTTTTCGCCCCCTCGCCCTTCGTTTCCGGGGCGGGGCCCCGTTTTTCCCCCCCCGTTTTTCCCGCGGCGGGAATCGGGCGGGTCCAATCGGAACCTGGCGGGATTATACCGCCGAAAGACGGCTTTTTGAAGATTCGTTTTTGAACGAGAAAATCCCGTTTCCGGGCGAAATCCACCCCGAATCCCGCGAATCCCCGGGATTTCGGGGACGCCCGGGAAAATGTTTGAAAATTCCGGGAAAACGGGAAATTCCCGTTGTTTTCGATTTTCGGGAAAAACCCGTCAAGCCCGGGCCTTCCCGCGACCGAGGGGATTCGCGGCCGGGTGCGGTTATTCGAAAGAGCCGGGAAGAACGGTTTCAAGAGTTCCGCGGCCTCGCGTTTTTTGAAAAAAATCGTT
>JAITKT010000196.1 GCA_031278225.1 Deltaproteobacteria bacterium | reverse complement strand
CCCGATCTCACGCCGGGGACCTTGCCCCTGTGGGCGCGGGGGGGGGGGCCGCGCACCGGGGTCGGGAACATGGCCACGGGACTCGCTGGGGTCATCGGCTCCGTTGATTTTTCCCTGAGCGCCGGGATCATCATGGCCACGGGTTGCGCCTCCCGGTTTCCCATGATTCCCATGGGTCTGGGGCTCCTTCTGTGCGCCTTTCTTCCGGGTTTCGTTTCCTTTCTCTCCTCCGTCCCCGACCCGGTCCTCGGGGCTCTTCTCCTGTACGTCATGGTTTCGCAGCTCTCGAGCGGTCTGGCGTTTTTGGTCGAAAAGAAAGCGGTCTTCGATTTCGAAACCGGGGTGGTCGTCGGTCTTCCGATAATGCTCGCCCTCGTCGCGGTCTACCTCCCCCGGGAGCTCGTCATGACCTTCCCCGCGACGATCCGTCCCGTGCTCGGAAACGGCTTCGTCCTGGGAACCGTGGCGGCGTTGGTCCTCGAACACCTGGTCTTCGGGAGGCGGAAGCGGGATTTCCCCGGGCCCGGCGCTGCCGGGAAAGGGGGGAACCGCGGGAAATCCGGTGAAAACGGTGAAAACGGGGCTTGTTGACTTCGGACGGGCGTTTTTTTTATAATTTCGGGGTCGTTTCTTTCGGGCAAAGCGAACCGCGGCCGGGTTCCCCGGGGCTCGGCGTTTCCCTTCCGACATGGAAAATGCGCGCCCTTGAACCTCTCCGGCGGATTCGGAGGCCCGTCCGAAACGGCTTGTTTGTTTTGTTTTTCTCAATCGTTTTTTTGGCGTTTTTTGGCGTTTTCCATCGTTCTTCGGCGTTGTCCGAGCGGAAGTTCCGCGGGGCTTCGGGTCGGGTCCCGATCCGGGGCTTTTTTTGTTTTGACGGGGAGGTTCGTCATGCGCGATAAATTTGTTTTGGTTTTGGCCTTGTTCGCGGCGTTCGCCATTTTTTCCGCGGGAACCCTTCGGGCCGCGGGGGAACTCGACGCCATAAAGAAAAGGGGGACGCTCAGAGTCGCGGTTTTTTCCGACAAGCCCCCCTTCGGATTCGTGAACGAAAACGGGGACAACGAGGGTTACGACGTCCTTCTCGCCAAAAAAGTGGCGGAAGACCTCCTGGGAGATCCTTCCAAGGTCGAGTTCGTGCTGGTGGAGGCCGCGAGCAGGATCGAGGTGCTCCAGGCCGGGAAGGCGGACATCGTTTTCGCCAACTTCACCGTGACCGACGAAAGGGCGAAGCAGGTGGATTTCGCCCTTCCCTACATGAAGGTGGCCTTGGGGGTGGTGTCCCCCGAAAAGGCCCCGATAACCGACGTGGCCCAACTGAGCGGGAAGACCCTCATCGTCAACAAGGGCACCACGGCGGATTTCTATTTCACCGAGAACCATCCGGAGGTCAAACTCCTGAAGTACGACCAGAACACCGAGGCCTTCAACGCCCTGCGCGACGGGCGCGGGGTCGGGCTGGCCCACGACAACACCCTTCTTTTCGCCTGGGCGAGGGAAAATCCGGGGTTCGTCACGGGAATCGACTTTTTGGGAAGCCTTGACGCCATAGCCCCGGCCGTGAAGAAAGACAACGGCGAGCTCCTCGACTGGCTCAACGCCGAAATCGAGACCCTGACCGCCGCGGGCTTTTTCCAAAAGGATTACGAGGCCACGCTCCTTCCGGTCTACGGGGACACCGTGGATCCCAAGACCGTGCTCCTCACCCCCGAAGAGCTGAAGAAATAGCGGGGGGTCCCCCCGGGGGTAAAATCGGGGTCGATCGGAAAAGAAGAAACGGGAAAGAGGCGCGGGCCCGGACGATCGGACCGCGACGCCTCCTTCCCGTTTTTTCTCCCCCGAAAGCGCGTTTTCGTCCCCGGCCCGTCCCCCGCGCCCGGCCCGTCGCGGACGCCCGCGGGACGAAACGGGGGCTTTTCGGGGAGGGTCCCCAAAAAGTCGACGAAAAATGCTAAAATTTCCGAGCGCCTTCTTTTTTCTCGGGTGAATCCGGCCCCGCGGCCCGGCGACGGGAGTTTTCAGGTTTGGACCTTTCCTTCATCATCAAATGGCTGCCCCTCTTCGGGGCGGCGGCTTGGCTCACCGTGTCCCTGGCCTTCGTGGGGGTGGTCGTTTCGGTGGCCCTGGGCTTTCTCTGCGCCGGGATCAAGTACTACAGAATCCCGGTCCTGAGGGAGCTCGTGTCCGTCTACGTGGAGGTGGGGAGAAACACCCCCCTCATGATCCAGCTCTTTTTTCTGTATTTCGGGCTCCCGCGGCTGGGGATCCTCCTCGAGGGGAGGACCTGCGCCATAGTCGGGCTCTCCTTCATAGGAGGGGCCTACATGGCCGAGGCGATCCGGGGAGGGCTCTCCGCGGTGGGGAAGAACCAGACCGAGTCCGGTCTTTCCCTGGGACTCTCGAGACTCCAGCTCCTCAGGCACGTGATAATGCCCCAGGCCATGGCGGTCGCGCTTCCCGTGATCGGGGCCACGGCCATATTTCTTTTGAAGGAAACCTCGGTCTTCAGCATCGTGGCCCTCCCGGACCTCATGTATCTCGCCAAGGACCTCCTGAAGGAAGGGCACAGCGCCGAAAGCAACATGATGCTGGTGGTGGCCTACCTCGTCATAATTCTTCCCGTTTCCCTGTTCTTCGCCTTTTTGGAAAGGAGGGCCCGCCATGCCGGATTCGGCGCTTAGCGTTTTCATGGCGGGACGGAACATGGCGAGGCTCATGGAGGGCCTCTGGATAACCGTCTGGATCTCCCTGGCCTCCGTGGGGCTTTCGGTGGTTCTCGGGATCCCCGCGGGGCTCCTGATGTCCTCCAAAAAGAAGATCGTCTCGGGGATCCTCCGGATCTACCTCGAGGTCATCAGGGTGATGCCCATCCTGGTATTGCTCTTTTTGTTCTACTACAGTCTCTCCAAGGTCTCGGGCATCAATCTCTCGGCCTATTTCGTCTCGGTTCTGGTTTTCACCCTCTGGGGCACCGCCGAAATGGCCGACCTCGTGAGGGCCGCCGTCACCTCCATTCCCGTCCATCAGAGGGAGTCCGCGAGGGCCCTGGGTCTTTCCGAGCTCCGGGCGAATCTCCTCGTGATCGTCCCCCAGGCCGTGAGGAGGCTCCTCCCCGGGGTCATAAACCTCACGACCAGGATGATCAAGACCACCCCCTTCGTGTTTTTCATAAACCACCCGGACCTCATGAAGGTGGGCCAGCAGATAGTGGAAGTGGCGGGGATGCGCAATCATCTCGCGAGCGTCTGGGTCTACGGTTTCATATTCCTCGTGTATTTCCTGATCTGTTGGCCGATCTCCCTCCTTTCCCGGTGGTTGGAGGGAAGATGGAAGAGCTGACGCGGTCCCCGGCCGCGCCCCTTCCCCCGGGGGCCCGCTCCCCCGCGTTTCGCCGTTTTCCGATTTCGCCCGTTCTCTTTTCCCTTTCCCGAAAGGTTTTCGCAGGATGCACGACAAAAGACCGGAAGTTCTGAAAATCACCGACTTGCGGAAGAACTTCGGGGATTCCAGGATCCTCAAGGGCATCTCCCTCACGGTCCGTCGCGGGGAGGTCCTGGTGGTGATAGGACCTTCCGGTTGCGGCAAGAGCACCCTTTTGAGGTGTTTGAACGGATTGGAGCCCGCCGACGGGGGGGAGATAGAGTTTTTGGGGAAGTCCCTGACCGGGGGGAAGACCGACTGGAGACTCGTGAGACAGAAGATAGGCATGGTCTTCCAGAACTACGAACTCTTTCCCCATCTGACCGTCATGGGGAACATCCTCCTGGGTCCCCTGAAGGTTCAGAAGAGAAAGAGGGAGGAAGCCGAAAGGGAGGCTTCCGAGTGGTTGGACAGGGTGGGACTTCTGGACAGGGCCGGGTCTTACCCGAGGGAACTCTCCGGGGGCCAGAAACAGAGGGTGGCCATCGTGAGGGCCCTGGCCATGGCCCCGGAGGTCATGCTCTTCGACGAGGTGACGGCCTCCCTGGACCCCGAGATGGTGAGGGAGGTCCTGGACGTCATTTTGAACCTCGCCAAAGGGGGCCTCACCATGGTCATCGTCACCCACGAGATGGCCTTCGCGAGGGCCGTGAGCGACAGGATCATTTTCATGGACGACGGCCTCATCGTGGAAAGCGCCCCTCCCCACGCCTTCTTCCGGAACCCCTCGACCGACAGGGCGAGAAAATTCTTGAACATTTTCGAGTTCGAGGAGTCGGTGAGGGGAAAAGAAGAGGAAGAGACCGAAACCCCGGAGGGCGATTCCCCGAAGGACGATCCCCCGAAAAACGATCCCGCTGACAACGGGAAGACCGGGGTATGATCCCCCCGAAACGGTAAAATCCCAAGGCCCTTGCGAAAAGCCCTTCGATTTGATAGCTTAGTCGGGCGCTTTCCCCGCCCCTTTTCCGGGGAAGCCCTTCCGCGGGGGCGGTTAACTCAGCGGCAGAGTGCCGGTTTTACACGC
>JAITKT010000186.1 GCA_031278225.1 Deltaproteobacteria bacterium | reverse complement strand
CCGTTTCCGCGAACGCCCCTTACGAATCCGTTCTTTTCGGTCTGTATCGGTTCCAATGGTTTCGATTAGAATCGGGGGGCCTTTTTCGCCCCCGGGGGGTGCGCCCGGGGGGGGGGGGGCTTTTTCGGGGGGCCCCGGCGGACGAAAAGCCCCCCGGACGTCGGGGAGCTCAGTTGAAACCGAAGGCCAGACGGACTATCCCGTCCGCGGCGAGGACCAGGCCCAGGCCCCCGTCGCCCAGGAGGGCGGAACCGGCCAAAAAGTTCAGGCGTTTGAACTGTTCCCCGAGTTCCTTCACCACCACCTGCTGCTGGCCCATGACCTCGTCCACCAGAAGGGCGTAGCGGCCGGCGGGGGTTTCGACCATCACGAGCAAGCCGTCGGCGGGGTCCGGGTGTTCGGGTTCGAGGTCGAAGATCTCGTAAAGCTTGATCAAGGGGGTGATCTGACCGCGGCGGTTCAAGATGAGGCCCCTCCCCTCGACGGTGGAGAGCTCGTCGGGATTGGGGCGCAGGGACTCGAGGATTTCGTCGAGGCTTATTATGAAGTTGGCCTGCCCCACCCGGACGTGGAGGGCCTTTATGACCTGGAGGGTGACGGAAAGGGGGATTTTCAAGGTTATGACGGTCCCCTTCCCGACCGTGGAGTCCACGTTGATGGAACCGTTCAGGGCGGAGATGTTGGTGCGGACCACGTCCATCCCGACCCCCCTCCCCGAGACGTCGGTGATTTCGTTCGCGGTGGAGAAGCCGGCCCCGAAGATGAGGCCTATGGCCTCCTTGTCCGTGAGGCCGGCGGCCTGGGTCTCGGACATGGTGCCCTTGAGGACCGCGACCTCCCTCATTTTGGCCGGGTCTATGCCCCTCCCGTCGTCCTCCACGACCAAAAAGAAGAATTCCTTGTCCGCGGAGGCGCTGACCCGGAGAAGACAGTCGGGGTTTTTTCCGGCGGCTTCCCGCTCCCCGGCGGGCTCGAAGCCGTGGTCGAGGGAGTTTCTCACCACGTGGACCAAAGGGGCCTCGAGGGACTCGGCTATGGACTTGTCCAGCTGGACGACCTGACCCTCCAGGACCACCTTCACCCTTTTTCCCAGCTGGTGGGAGAGTTCCCGGGCCATCATGTTGACCTTCTGGAGGATGCCCTTTATGGGGACCCTCCTTATCTCCATGAGGCTTTCCTGAAGTTCGTCGGAAAGCTCCCGGAAGGCCTGATTGGCGTTTTTGAAGGCCCTTATGGTGTTGGGGTTGACTTTCTCCTGTTCTATCGTCTTTTGGAGATAGTTGAAGGTCTCGGCCGTGACTATGAGCTCTCCCACGTAGCTCATGAAGCCGTCCACCTTCTCCTCGGAGATGCGCATGGTCTTGCGCTCCTGCTTTTGGTCCTTGTCCTTGTCTTTGGCCTGTTCCGCGGGTTCCCCGTCCCCGCCCTCGGACTTGCGCTCCGCGGGGGCCGGGGTCCCCTCCTTCGCGGGTTTTTCCTCCTCGACCTCGAGGTCCAGGGCGTCCGCGAAGGCGTCGAACTTGGAGACCACGAGACCCAGGAGGACCTGGTCGAAATCCAGACCCGACTCGAAGACCGCGGAAAAGTCCTCGCTCGCTTCCTTGAAAGAGGCGTTCAAGGCCTCGAGATTGTTGTCTTTCACGAGGGCCCCGAGGTCCTTCATGGCCGCGTCGAAGGCCTTGGGGTCGAAGGGCGAGGCGCCGAGAGCGTCCCGGGCGGCCAGAAACGGAGCCGTGAGATCCACCCCCGAAAAAGAGGCCTTGGAGGGTCTGGGTCTTCCGGCCTTTTTCCCGTCGTCTTTCCCCTTCGCGTCTTCCGCGGGGAGGGCGTTCACGATGTCCGTGATGTCCTGCATGAGTTTTTCCGGGGTCGCGTCCCCGTCCAGGGCCTCGGCGAGCAGGGTCTTTATCTTTCCGCAGGCGTCCCTGAAGACGGTGTCGGCGCTTCCCGCGGCCGCGCCTCCGCCCGCCCCGATGAAGTTCACGAGGTCCGCCTGAAATTCGGCCTCCTCCGGGAGCAGGACCGGGGTCGCGTCGCCCTTGGAGAGCCTGTCGAACATGGATTTCAGGTGGTTCCCCGCGAGGAAGAGGTACTCTATGGCCTTGGGGGAGGCTTCCCTCTTGCCGTGGCGGATGTCGTCCAGGAGGTTTTCGAGCTTGTGGGCGAAGTCTTTTATGTGGTTCAAGCCGAAAAACGCGCTGGATCCCTTCAGGGTGTGCGCGGCCCGGAAGACGGGGTTGATGGTCTCCAGATTGGTGGGGTCAGACTCGAAGGCCGAAAGAGATGAGGTGAACTCCTCCAAAAGCTCTTTGGATTCGGTTATGAAATCCTGCAGCAGACCCTCGTCAAGTTCCGATTCCGACATTTATCCATCCTCACAGATTGTTGGCGGCGGCGCGTCCCCCCAAGGTCCTGTCCCGGGCGCCGTCGCCTTCGAAAAAAAGACCCCGATTCGAAACGTCGGGATGTCGCGGGCGGTGAAAAAACGCCATTCGCGGCTTCCGGAGGGTATCGGGCCCGATCTTCCCGGCCCGATTTTCCCGGCCCGATCGCCCCGGCCGGGGGACCCCGAAAACGCGCGCGGCGGCTCTTCCCCAACGCGAACGCCCAAGGAGATTGAAGAAGCCGTTTCAGTTTATACCAAAGCGCCCGATTGCACAACATGACCGACTAATCGGCGCCGGACGCGCGGCGGGTTCGCTGCCGGTTCGAAAAAAAAGAAGGGCGACCGCGTTTCCCCGGGGGATCGGGGGAAAACAAAGGCCCTCGGGATAAAAAGGGCGGCGCGGGAAAGGGCGGGAAAAGGGGAGGGCGGAGCGGGAACGGAGGGGGGCGTAGGGGGAGAGCGGCGCGGCGGGAGAGAGGGGGCGGAACGGAGGGGGCGGAAAATGGAGGGGGCGGAAACGGAGGGGGCGGAAAAAAAGGGCCCGCGCGGGCGGGCCCTCTTTTTCGGAAGGTTCGTCGTCAAAGACCGGAGGTTTCGCCCCGGGTCACCGGATCACGAACTCAACCCTGCGGTTGAGCTGGTAGTCATACTCGGTGGTGCCCGACGAGACGGGATTGGATTCTCCGTAAGCGGTGGTCGTGAGACGGCTTCCGGCGATCCCCAGGGTCCCCAGGTAGTTCTTGACGGACTTGGCCCGGCGATCGGAGAGGGCCATGTTGTAAGCCACGGTCCCGCGCTCGTCGGCGTAACCCTGGAGCTCGGCGTTGATGTTGACCTGATTCAGGTAAGCCGCCTTGGCCTGAACCACGGAGACTTGATCGGAACGAATGTTGGAACGATCGAAATCGAAAAGAACGTGTTCGTTTACGAAAGCGCGACGCAAGGCTTCTTCGGCGCTCTCGCCCGACGTGGCGGGAGTCACCGGCTTCGGGCAGCCGGCCAAGGGAAGGGCCAAGGCCAACACGGCCGCTAACATCAATAATTTCTTCATGCTTGTCCTCCAAAATGGTGAATGAATGTGCCGGCCCGTGACCAGGCCTGATTTAACCGGAAACCGCGGTTGACCGGATGGTTTTTTCCGATTCGTCCCCCTCCGCGACGGCGGCGGCCCGTCGGGGCCGACCCCGCGCGAAACAAAAAAACCGCCCGGGGAGGGAGAAAAAGCCGACGCGAAGTCCCTGTTTTCGATATCTTCGCGAAGGCGCGCGAACAAAACGGAAAAAACCGATATGACAGTCCGCTCAGGCGATCATTGACATGAATCACCGCGCCCGAAAAAAGAATCCGAAGCGACGCGCGCGGCAGACGGCGCGAAAGGCAAAAAAAGAACAACCCGCGAATCGGTTCGGGTTTCGGGAAAGCGTTTCCCCGGAAACCCGGAAAAAAAGCCTTGAAAAAGGCTATTCGACATCTTCCAATATAATACGAAATCGCATGGCAAGTCAAACGCGCCCGTCCGGAACCCCGACCCCGGGACGATCAAAGCCGGCGGACGATCGGGCCCGGCCGCAACTTCCGTTTATAGAATAATTTTGACTTTTAAGCAAGGGAGTTTCGGGGAAACCCCCCGGAAAATCCGGGGACCCGCGGGGCGCGAAAACAATTCCCGGAGGGTGAGCCTCTCCGGATAAAGTATGATTTTGAACGTTTATCCTTTATTTGGTGGGATGAATGTCCCCCCGGGAAGGCAAAATTTTTGAAAAATTTGGCCGTTCCCCCAAAGAAACGTCCCCGCCCGCGGTTTTCGGGCCGGAAGGCGCCCGGATTCGCGGGTCATCCCAAAAGAAGCGGAATGCCCCCACAATATTTTGGGAAAAGAAACAAACATTCCACAACATGCGACGGAATGTTCGGGGGTCGCGAATGCCGGGAAAAAACCCGGCCGGCACCGGTGAGGGCGGACGCGTCCGGCCGCGCGGGTGACGCGTTCGTCGAAAAGACCCGCCGATCGCGCCGTTTTCGGGCGGAGGGCGGGTCGGCACGGAGGGTCGGCGGACGACGGGACCGGGGGAAGGGGAATCGGCGCCCGATTTTCGTTTCTATTTTCGGTTTTTGATTTCGTCCCGAGGTTATTTGAATGGGAAAAGTTTCACAAATGTCGCGCAAAGAACATATTTGAGACGTATTGTCGCGTCAAACGGCGAAAAATAAGAGAAGAGCGGCGGTCGCGGGGAAAATCGGACGCGAAGTCCCCGGACGGTCGGGTCGAAATGAAGTCCCCCGGGGAAACGGCGGGGAAACGGGGGATTTCGGAGCGGAGGCTCGAGCCGGGCTTCGCGAGACGAGGTGCCCGGAAAATGAAGCGGCCCCCTTGGGCGGGGGGCCGCGAAAAGGCCGGGGACCGAACGCTTCCGGGAAGGGATTCGTCCGGCGGTCATTTGGGGAGGCATTCCTTTAAGGCGGTTTCGACGCTCTCCTCTTTGGTGTCGCGAAAAAAATGGACGGCGGTGAAATACGAAATGCGCGGACAATACACTTTCCATTTGTCGGTGTTTTCGTCAATGTAACCGTTGCAATAAGTCAACAACGATTTCAAATTTTCGTAGCCTGAATCTTTTAACGGTTTGTTTATGGAATTGTCCCATATTTCGGTGGCCGGTTGGGATATGGTCGCTATCACCTGTCCTTTTCTGATGACGTCCGTTAATTGTTGGACCAAGGGCCTTCTGCCTCCATCACTGCAACCGGGCACTATTTCGTAATCTTTGAGCGTGTGTTGGGATTTGGATTGGGCGAAAGCCGCCGGGGAAAGCAATAAAAACGAAAACAAGATCGCCAATAAAATTTTCATGTTGAGTTTCCTCATTGGGTTTTGAACGTCGGCTCGGTTCGGTTCGGGGTGGAAATCGACCGCACGGTCATTTGGGGAGGCATTCCCTTAAGGCGGTTTCCACGCACTCTTCTTTGGTGTCGCAGTGAAAATACACGGACGTGAAATGTGAAATCAGGGGGCAATACGCGCGCCACTTGTCCGTGTTTTCCTTTCCGGCGTTGCAGCTGCTCAATATTCCTTCCTTCTGTCCCTTGTCGCGGTAATAAGCGTCTTTTATCTTTTTTTTCTGTCCGTTGTCCATTATTTCGGTGGCGGGTTCGGTTATCATCGCGATTACCTTTCCCTTTCTTACGACGTCCGTGAATTTTTGCGTGAGATCATAAGTGCTCGCGGCGCAATGGGGCGTTTTCTCGTAGTCTTTGAGGGTGTATTGGGGTTTGGATTGGGCGAAAGCCGGGGCGGCGAGCAAAAAAAACGCAATCAGCGAGGTGATGATGAATTTCATGTTAAAATTCCCTTGGCGCGCTCCCGAACGGAGCGGGGTCATTTGGGGATGCATTCCCTTAAGGCCGTGTCTATGCACTCTTCTCTGGTGTCGCAATAGAGAACGACATAATCGAAATAAGTTGACGTAAGGGGACAGTGAACCGACCACTTGTCGACGTTTTCCGGATTGTGATTGTTGCACTTTTCCAATATATTGTTTCTCTCTCCCCTGCCCGTGTAAATGCCGTCCTTAATCCGTTTTCTTTGTTTGTTGTCCATTATTTCCTCGGCGGGTTGCGATATCTCCCCTATCACCTTTCCTTTTCTGATGACGTCCGTGCGTTTTTGCGTGAAATCATGCGGGAGGCCGCCGCAATGGGGTCTCATTTCGTAGTCTTTGATGGTGTGTTGGGATTTGGATTGGGCAAAAGCCGGGGCGGAAAGAAAAAATACCGAAAGCAAGGCG
>JAITKT010000150.1 GCA_031278225.1 Deltaproteobacteria bacterium | reverse complement strand
CGGCGTCAATGTTTTTTGACCCAAGACAAAACATTATACCATATTTCGGCCTTTTCCCTTTTCCGCGCGGCTTCTTTGATCGGACCCGACGCATAAATTTCTGGCAAATTCAAGGTCTTATCGCGACAGTGGAAGAGCTCCGGAAGGGACGCCTGAGGGACGGCGAAGGGACTGCGGGGGACCTTCGGACGGTCGAGCCGCGCGGTCATGCCCCGGGACGCTCCGTTCAAACGATAAAGGCCTCGCGTGCCCCTTTGGCCGGCTTCCGGCCAAAGGGGCTCTTTTCCCCCCGAAAATTCCGGGACTTCCCGTCCCGCGAGCCCGGGTCGGAGCCGGGAAGCTTTTCTCAAAGGGGGGTTCTCTTTTGGCTCCGTCGGACTCCGAGGCCAATCCGCGGGATTGCGGGGAAAAGTTCCCCGAACGTTCGCCTTTGGGACCGCACGAATCCGGAGCTTCCGAAAAATCGGGGAATTCGGAAATTCATCCGGTGATTCGGGCCCGACGCCGGGGCTTTGGTGATTTAAAAACCTCCGACGCGAAAGTTTTGGTTTTTTCGAAGGCCGGGTTCAAAAATCCGGACGCCTCGACAATCGAAACTTCGCGCGAAACAAGGAGAATTTTTTAAATTCCGGGCGTCGGCGGGGCTTTCGTCTTTTTCGGGCATGTTGACGCCAATCAAAATCGTCCCCGCCCGCGGAAACGGCATGCCTCATGCCCCGCCCCGGATTTTCGGCGCGAAAAAATTTGACGTCGCGGCGTCGATTGAAAAAGTGTCTGACAAAAATGAACCGAAAAATCGTAATGGCGATTTCCCGCGTATCACGCCGCCAAAGGAAACAGGGCGCGTGTTTTGTTGAGTGCGGTCAAAAAAATATTTGTTTCCGTTTCCGATTTGTCTTGAGAGAACGTTCGGGGGCGTGATAAACTTTATTCGCGAGATTGACGGGGCAATGTCTTTTTGGCGGGGGATCGTCCCTCCGAAAAGAACCGACGCGAAAATCGCGGCCGTCAAACCCCCCCGCCGCCGCGACGGCGGCCATGAATTCGCGTTGTCTTTGGCGCGCGGACCAAAACGCGTTCGGCGCGCGGATCGGCGAAACACGGGGACCCGGCCGACCGGGTTCGAAACAAAACATGGTTATTTCACATGATTCTGACAGGATCGAATCGGTTCGAAAGCTTTAAACGCGTTTGAAAAATTTTCAATTCGTTTAAATGGCCCCCCGTGTTTCGCGACAACGGGGGAACCGGCGTGTTTAAGGGAGAATTGGGACATGCAGCTGAAATATAAGATTATCCTCGGCTTTTTCGTCGTTTGCGTCGTGTTCGTGATGATTAGCGGGGTCATACTGCTATTCCTCTCGAAAGTGAAGACGCAAACCACCCTCGTGAAGGAAAAGGTCGTCAAATACAACGATTACGTGACAATGTTGCAGTTGGGCATCACGACGGAAACCATATCCGTGGTGGAATACGGTTATTCCTGGGATCAAAAGAACTGGGACGCGAGGCTTAAGCGGAAAAGCGACAATCTCAACTTGTTTTCGGTCATAAACGCCGGCCTGAACATCCCCGAGATCCTCGAAAGGCAGCCCAACATCATCCAAATGCTGGAGGACACCGAAAAAACCTACAACGAGTACTCCGTCGTCGTGGACAAGCTCTACGTCGTGAAGGGCGATCTCGACAAGTCGAGGGCCAACGCCACCAAATCCGTCGAGGGTTTAATCGTTCTCATTGACCAAAATCAAAAGAACATGACGGACAAGTTCAAGCAACAGCAGAGACTGGGCCCCGATTCGCAGACGAACGGCATCAGCTACCAGGACGTCGAATTTTCCTACGAAATGGAAAGCCTCGCCTTCGAGTACTACAACGCCGTGGTGGAGGGCTTCTTCAGGCAGGAGGTCGCCAAGTTCGACGAGGCGCTCGGATTCGTGAACAGAATAATCACCGTCGCGACCACCATGTTGAACGAGCCGGGGGTCAAGGACAAGGAGCAACTGAACAAAATACTCGCCATGAGCGCTTCCTGCGTCCAGGCCCTCCAGGAGCTGAACGCCGTCATGCCCCAGGTCCTCGACAACAAAGCCAAAAGGGTGGAGCACAGGAATCTCGTCCTCGCCAAAACCACCTCCTTTTCCGAGACCATGACGAAGATAAGCGACGATTTCAACACCTCGACCCTGCACCTCGTGAACGACAGCTGGATAATAGTCCTGGCCGGAAGCGCCCTGGGCTTCGTGATTTCCATGACCCTCGCCCTCCTCATCACGAGAAGCATCCTGAAGCCCATAAACGAGATAGCGGCCACCCTTTCCGACGGCGCCATGCAGGTCGACACGGCCTCCTCCGAGCTCACCTCCTCCTCCAACACCCTCGCGGAAGGGGCGACCGAGAACGCGGCCTCCCTCGAGCAAACCAGCGCCAGCCTCGAGCAGCTGACCTCCATGACCAAGAGAAACGCCGACAACGCGGCCGAGGCGAACGCCTTGGTCGAAGAGACCAACGACGCCGTGACCCGCTCCTCCCAGGCCATGACCAAGGTGAACGAGGCCATGGAGCACATAGCCGTGTCGGGGAACGAAATCGGAAAGATCATAAAGACCATCGACGAGATAGCCTTCCAGACCAATCTTCTCGCCCTGAACGCGGCCGTGGAGGCGGCGAGGGCGGGGGAAGCCGGGGCGGGCTTCGCGGTCGTGGCGGACGAGGTCAGGAATCTGGCCATCAGGAGCGCCGAGGCGGCCAAGAACACCTCCAGCCTCATCTCGGACACCACCGCCAACATCAACATCGGTTCCAGTCTCGTGAAAACGGCCTCGGAGATGTTCAACACGGTCCGCAGCGACGTCAGCAAGACCTCCGAGCTCATCGCGGAAGTGGCCGAGGCCTCCAAGGAACAAACCCAGGGGATAGACCAGATCTCCAAGGCCATGATGCAGATGGACAAGGTCACCCAGTCCAACGCCGCCTCCTCCGAGCAGACGGCCTCCGCCGCCTCCAACCTCAAGAACCAGGCGGAGATCCTCTCGGAGAAGGTCATAGAGTTGAACAAACTCTGCAAGGGCAAGGAAACCCTCGAGTAGGTCCCCGGGGAACGGAACGGGGCGGAACGGGACGAGCCCGCGCCCGCCCCCCGGAAAACGTCGGCCCGCGCGTCTCAATCGGGCGGGCCCGTCGGTCGCGGGGGAGTCCGCCCCCTCCCCCGCCGAACTTCCTCCGATCTTCCGCCACCGGTCCCCGCGCCGACCGTCCCCGGACCGTCCCCGCGGGCCTTCTTTCCGCGTTCGCGCGTTTCCCCCCGACGGGGCTCTTTCGCGCTTTCGCGGGGAAAACAACCATAAGGGCGGAATTCGCCCGGATTCGAAACGAAGGAAAGAAGCCGCGAAACGCCGTTTCCCCCTTGAAACGCCGTCCGAAAAGAACTAAGATTTTTGGAAGACCCCCGGGACGGGGAAAGGGCCCTTCCCCGGGGAAGTCTTTTTTTTCACAATCTTTTCGGAACTTTTTGAGGAGCTGGATGCCCGGGCCGGACTTTTCCAATCTTTTGAACAAGGCTCAGAGAGAGGCCGTCCTTCACGAGGGCGGTCCGCTTTTGATCGTCGCCGGGGCCGGGACGGGGAAGACCAGGACCCTCACGCACAGGGTCGCGCACCTCGTCGCGAACAAGGGGATCGCCCCGGAGAGGATCCTCCTTCTGACCTTCACGAGGAAGGCCGCGCGCGAAATGCTGGAACGGTGCCGGAACCTCGCGGGCGCGGGCGCGGGGAGGGTGGCGGGGGGCACCTTTCATTCCCTCGCGAACCATCTTCTCCGGAAGGAAGGGTCCGTCGTCGGGTATCGGCCCGATTTCACCATAATCGACCGGGACGACTCCGAAAGCCTCATCTCCGTCATCGCGGGGGAACTCTTCGGAAAGAAAAAGGAAAACGACCCGCGGCGGGGGAATTTCCCCAAAAAAGCGCTCATCATGGCCGTCGCGAGCCGGGCCGCGAACAAGGAACTCTCCGTCGCGGAGACCGTCCGGGCGGGCTTTCCCCACTTGACGCGCTTCGTTCCGGAACTCGGGGAGATAGTCAAACGCTACGGGATCGAAAAGAGGGTCAAAGGCCTCATGGATTTCGACGACCTTTTGATCAATCTCGCGCGGGTCATGACGGAGTCCGAGGCGGCCGGGGACAGGATCCGTTCCCGCTACGACCACGTCCTCGTGGACGAGTACCAGGACACCAACGGGCCCCAGGCCAAAATCACCTTTCTCTTGGGAAAAGACCACCGGAACGTCACGGTCGTGGGGGACGAGGCCCAGTCCATCTACGCCTTCCGGGGGGCGAATTTCCGAAACATCATGAATTTCCCCCTGATGTTCGACGGGACGAGAGTCCTGAAACTCGAGGAGAACTACAGGAGTTACGGTCCCATTCTGACCGTCGCGAACGGGGTCCTCGGGGGCGCCGGGGACACTTACGGAAAGGTCCTGTCTCCCGTGCGGGAGGGCGGAAACACCCCCGTGCTCTTCCTCGCGGAATCGGTCCAGGAGGAGGCGGAATTCGCGGCCCGGATGATAGCCGACTTTCTCGCGGGCGGGGACGAGCCCAAAGACATCGCGGTCCTCTTCCGGGCCGCGTCCCATTCCTTCGAACTGGAGCTCGCCCTCACCCGGGCCAACATCCCCTTCACCAAACACGGGGGGAGAAAATTTCTGGAGAGCGCCCACATCAAGGACTTTCTCTCCTTTCTCCGGGTCGCCGCGAATCCCGACGATTCGACCAGTTTCGCGAGGGTTTTGAAACTCCTCCCCGGGGTGGGGGACACCACCGCCAACAAGGTCATCTCCTGGGTGGGCGGGGACCGGGAAAGACTCCGGCGTTTGGAGGTGTCCCCTCTCGGGGGAAGGCTCGCCCAAACCTCCGAAAGTTTCCGGGAGCTCTTCCGGGAAATCGCGAAGCCCGGCGATTCCGGCCTCCGGAAACGCATGGACGCCGTCATGGCCTGGTACCGGATCATCCTTCCGGAACGCCATCCCGAGGACCACGAGGACAGGCTCGACGACCTCGGGGAGCTCTTCAACATAGCGGGCGAAACCGAGGACCCAAACGTTTTTCTCGCGGAAGTGACCTTAGATCCCCCTTCGGCCAAGTCCAGCGGTCTTTCCGAAGCCGTCGAGAGAAACGACGTGACCCTTTCCACCGTCCACTCGGCCAAGGGCCTCGAGTGGAAGAAGGTGATAATCCTCTCCGCGACCGAGGGCCGTTTCCCCCACTTCAGGTCCGCGAACGACCCCGAATCCCTGGAAGAGGAAAGAAGGCTCATGTACGTCGCGGTCACCAGAGCCAGGGACGAGCTTTACGCGATCTCCCCCGAAAATTTCACGGGCTTTCATCCGGGCGATTCCCCCGGTTCGGGCGTGAGCCGTTTCCTCGCGGGCATCCCCGGGGACGCATTGGTCACGATCAAAAACGGGGAGAGGCTCCGGGGCGGGGGGGAAGCTTTCGACGACCGGGACGTCCAGGAATTTCACGGAAATCCCGACGAGCCCCTCGACCCCGACTTCCGCGATTCCGAAAGCGACGGGGATTTCTTTTCGAACCCCTTCGAAAAAACCGAGCCCGTCACCCGGGGCCGCGGCCGCGACGCCTTCGGATCCGGGCCGAAACGCTCCGGGGCCGGACGGGTCGGATCGGGGGCCGCGGGGCCTTCGGGCGCGAGACTCGGGAAAAGGGCGCGAGAGAACGGGGAAGAGGAGAGGGAAACGGGACGGGGTTTCGAAAGGGGACGGGAAAGGGGAATCGAAAGGGGAATCGAAAGGGGCATCGAAAGGGACGCGCGGGAAGAAAACGACCCGGGTATTGACGAGGACGAGTTCCGCTCGGTCTTCGGAAAGTTCGCCTCCCGGGAAAAGCCCGAGACCCCCGCGGGCCTTCCCGCGACCAAAGGGTCTTTTTCCGAACCTCGCGCGGAACGCGGCCCGGACTCCGGGGACAAACCCGGCCGCCCCGGCGACCCCGCCGCGAAAAAAGACCAAGAAAGACCTTTCGCGACTTCCGAGCCCTTCGGATCGGCCAAAAAGCGCGGACCCGCGGCACCGGTCGTTCCCGCCGGTCCCACCGACCCCTGGGCTTCCTGGGTCGAAAAACCCCCAATCCCCGAACCGGGGGACGAGGAGTCCATCGTCCAAGGGGCGAGGGTGTGGCACCAGGCCTTCGGGAAGGGGAGGGTCCTGAGGGTCGCCGACGGGCGGGCCCTGGTCAATTTCGAAGGTTACGGGAAGAAGGACATCCTCATCCGGTACGGAAAGATGCGGAGACTCGACTGAGATCCGATTGAAACCCGTCCGCGACCCGACCGGCGCTCCCCCCCGCCCGGGGCGGGGGGGGCGCCGGGCGGCTCTTTCAAATGAACTCCGCCAACTCCTCCGGGGGAAGCGGCCTCAGGGGGAGGGGAAGGTCGTCCGGAACCAGACCCAGGTCCCTCGCGAGGGAAAATCTCTTGTGCACCGCGAGGCCGTAGAGGAGGTTCAGGGCGATGTCCCCGACCTTCCGGTTTTCCGGGTTCTCGTAATGACTCCCCTGGGCCCATTCGTTGAAGGCGCCGATGGAAGGGCCGCTGAAGACGCAGAAATCGGTCTGTCTTTCCTCCAAACCTTGAATGGCCCAGCGGGAGGCCTGACCCAAATACCAGCGGAAGACCAAAGCCATCTTGTGCTTGGGGTTTTCCGCTTTTTTCAATTGGGAGGGGTCCCTCTTTTCGAAAAAGGCCCTGGTCTCGTTCCAAACCTCGTCCAGGCTCTTCCCGAAGATCTTTTTCTCCAGAGTTTCGACCTCCGCCGCGGGAATGTCTTCGATGGAATCGTGACGGCGGTAGAGCTCGGCCAATTTGTTGGCCCGGGGCGCGAAAAGGGTCCCGTACTTCAAAACCTGGACCTTGGCCCCCATCTCGAACATGTCCGCCGCCGGGGCCGACGCCACGTCCGTCTGGGAGGCCTTGGCGAGCAAAGCCTTCGCCCTCGGCGACAGACCCGACTCCGCGCAGGACTGGTTCACGGATCCCGTCACGAAATAGGAACATCCCATGTCGTGGGCGGCGAGCATGGCCTGGGGGGTTCCGATGCCCCCCGCCGCCCCCACCCTCAGGGGGTGTTCGTACTCGTGCTTCCTCGAATACTCGTCCGCGAGGCGGATCGCCCCCGGCCACAGGGTCAGGGCGGGCCTGAAGTCCGTGTGGCCCCCGGAGTCGGCTTCGGCCGTGAGGTCCTGGGCCATGGGGACATGACGCGAGAGTTCCGCTTCCTCTTTCGTCACGAGTCCCTTCTCCAAAAGGTGATTCACGATCTTTTCCGGGGGCGGGGCGAAGAATCTCTTCGCGAGCTCCAGCCTCGAAACCTTGGCCATGATCCTGTTTTTGGCCTTCACGGACCCGTCCGGAAGCTCCCTCAAACCCTTCAAACGGTATTTCACGAGGGAGGGAGTGAGCTGCAGGAAGGCCGAGGCCTCCACGAGAGTCACGCCCCTTTCCAGATATATGTCCGTCACCCTCTCTTCCCAGGCGGGGTCGTGGGGGGTGTGGATGAGACAGGACCCGAAGCATTTGTCCGGGATTGTTTCCTTCAGCTTCGCGACCCCTTCTTCCACCCTGT
>JAITKT010000137.1 GCA_031278225.1 Deltaproteobacteria bacterium | reverse complement strand
TGGAGCCCTTGGCGTCCTTGTCGCCGTCCCCGGCGCCCTTGCCTTCCTTTTCGGCTTCCCCCTTGCCGTTCCCCCCGCCGTTCCCCTTGCCTCCGTTTTTCCTCGCGCCGTTGGTCTTTTTGCCCTTGCGTTTCCCCCCGTTTCCGGCGGCTTCCGATTCGTCCGGGTCTTTCCCGTCGCCGTTGGCACCGCGGCCCTTGGCTTCTTTGGCGTCTTTCCCTTCTTTGGCGTTTCGGGGATCCCCCGGGTCCCCGCGGGTCCCGGTGGCCCCCGGCTTTTTGGGCTTTCCGGGCATCGGCTTGCCGCCCGGGCCGGGTTCGCCGGACGCGGCGGACGCGGCGGACGCGACGGTCCCCGGGAGGACCCCGGCTCCGCGAAACACCTCGGGGGAATCGGGGGAAAGCCCCGGGCCGCCGAGGGCGCGGATTCCCGGGCCTTTGGCCCCGGGGCCTCCCCGTCCGGCGTTTTTCTTGGATTTTTCGGTGACTCCGCGGATCTTTTTCATCCGTTCATTATAACTCCCTTCGGGTCGTTATGAAAGCCCGGGGGGACGAGGGGGTCGGCCCCGGGGATTCGGTCCGGGCCCCCCGGTTCCCGGGGGAACCCTCCCACCCGCGGGCGGGCGGCCCGCCCCCGGGGCGAATCCCGAAAGAGGCGACGGCCGTGCTATAATTCCCGTCTCGGAAGCCTCCCGACCCGCCCCGTTTTCCCCCGCGAAACCAATCCGTCCCCGAGGAATCCATGAACGCCCCCGGAAAAACCGGACACCCCGGAAAAGAAACCCTTCACTCGCCGGAGGAGCGGGAAACCCGTCTCGAGGCGACGGTCGCGGTGGAGTCGGCGGCCCCGGGCTGTTTTTCCTACGGGGCCCCCAAGGCCATGGGCCTCAAGGTGGGGCAGATGGTCCTGGTCCCCTTCGGGGGGAGAAAACTCCCGGGCTACGTCATGAAACTCGGCCCTTTGCGCGGGAGGTACCCCTTCGCCCTGAAGGAGGTCTCGGAAATACTCAGGCCCGAGCCCCTCTTCGGGGAGGATTTTTTGGAGCTCGCGGAGCACGCCTCGAATCATTATTTTTATCCCATCGGCCTCGCGGTGAGGGAGATCCTCCCCGGGGGACTGGCCCCCAAACTGGAAAGGGTTTTGAGACTCACCCCCGCGGGCCTCGCCGCGGCGGAAGCGGCCGCCGGGGATTCGGGGGAATCGGCGGCCCCTTGGGACGAGGACGGGGAGCCCTTGCCCCCGGATCCCTTCGAGCTCCTCAAAAACGCCCGCCCCGAGCCCCTGCCCGAGGCGATTTTCAAATCGGACGGGGAAAAAAAGAAAATCCTGGAACTTTTGGCGCGAAAGCTGATCGAGAGGGATTGCGTCGTCCTGGGGAAGGCCTTCGGGTTCGCGAGCGAGACGATCCTCTGTCCCAACCCCGAGCCCCCGGTCAAGACGCCTTTTTTGGGAAAGGTCGAAAAGGAATTCTGGGAGAGGCTCAAGGGGGCCCCTCCCACGCCCCTGTCCCATTTCAGGAACTTTTACAAGGACGCCTCGAGGATAGCCAAAAACCTCGGGAAAAAGGGGCTCGTCCTCTTCGACAAGAGGGAGATCCACCGGGACGATCCGACCCGGGCCATAGACACTCCGAGGGCTCCCGTGGAAAAGCTCACCCGGGAACAGGAAAAGGCCCTGGAACTCATTCTCCCCTCGATCGGGACGGGGCGGAACGCGGGATTCCTGTTGTTCGGGGTCACGGGAAGCGGAAAGACCGAGGTCTACCTCAGGGCCTGCGAAAAGGCCCTTTCCTTGGGAAAAAGCGTCCTGTGGCTGGCCCCGGAGATTGCCTTGACCATGGGACTGGAATCGAGGATCAAAAAAGTTTTGAGGGACGCGAAGATGGCGGTCCTGCACTCGAGGCTCTCGGCGGGGGAGCGCCACGACCACTGGCACCGTCTCGCGAGGGGGGAGGCCAAAATAGCCCTCGGGGCAAGGAGCGCGGTCTTCGCGCCCATGGTGAACCTCGGTTTGGTGGTGGTGGACGAGGAACACGACCAGGCCTACAAGCAGGACGACGGCCTCCGCTACAACGGAAGGGACCTCGCGGCCAAAAGGGCCGAACTCTCCGGATCCGTTTTGATCCTGGGGTCCGCGACCCCTTCCCTCGAGAGCCATCGCGCGACGGAGACCGGGGAAACGACCTTGATAACCATGTTCGAAAGGCCATTGGGGGCGACCCTTCCCGAGGTGAGGATCCTGGACCAGAAAAACACCCCCAAGCATCTCCGGACCTTGTCGCCGGAACTGCGAAAGGCCTTGGCGGAAGCCTTCGCGAGGGGGGAACAGGCCCTCCTCTTCGTGAACCGGAGGGGACGCCACAATCTCCCCCTGTGCCTTTCCTGCGGGACGGCCCTGAAATGCCCCAACTGCAGCCTGAACCTCACCCTCCACGGGAAGGAGACCTCCATCCCCTCCCCCGCGCTGGGGGAGACGGGGGAGATAGCCGCGGTCCCCAAGGGGAGCACCCTCGTGTGCCACGGCTGCGGCCACAGGGCCAACCCGGTCTTCAAGTGCCCGACCTGCGGGGCGGGGATCGTGAAATACCTCGGGGTGGGGACGGAAAAGCTCCTGGAACTGGTGGAAAAGCGTTTCGGGGTCGGGGGCTTGAGGCTGGACGCGGACAGCACCGCCGGAAAGGGGGGCTTCAAGGGGATCCTCGAGAGTTTCGGGAAGGGGGAAAAGAGTTTCCTCGTGGGGACCCAGATGGCCGCCAAGGGCCACGACTTTCCCAACCTCACGGTGGTGGGGGTGGTGGACGCGGACGTGGGCTTGAATCTCCCGGACTTCAGGGCCTCGGAAAGGACCTTCCAGCTTTTGAGCCAGGTCTCGGGGAGGGCCGGGAGGGCCGGAAAGAAGGGGGTGGTCTTCATCCAGACGCTCAATCCCGGCCATCACGCCCTGACCTCGGCCCGGGATCACGATTTTTTCGGTTTCGTCGAAAAGGAAAAGGTTTTCAGAAAGGAGCTCGGGCTCCCGCCCTACGGTTTTCTCGCCCTCCTCCGGATCCAGGGCCCCGACGGGGACGCGGCGGAAAGAGCCGCCGAGGCCGCCGCGGAAGCCCTCCTCCCCCTCGTCAGGAAACATCCGGAGGGCGAAGCCACCCTCCTCGGGCCCGCCCCGGCCCCGGTGAGCAAGCTCCGGGAACGCCACAGGCACCAGATAATGCTCCGCGCCTCCACCCCGGAAACCCGCGGCGCCATCCTCGGGGCCTTTCTCGCGGTCTTCACCAAAACCCTTCCCAAGGACGTCGTCCTCGTCGCGGACGTGGACCCCCACAACCTCCTGTGAGG
>JAITKT010000106.1 GCA_031278225.1 Deltaproteobacteria bacterium | reverse complement strand
GGATCTTCCCGGTGGCCCTTTCCTTCAGCTCCACCGAACCGCCGGCCAGGGTTTTCTCCGAGACCGTGAGCCTCAGGGGGAAGCCCAAGAGGTCCGCGACCTTGAATTTTATTCCCGGGCGCTCGTCCCGATCGTCCAGGAGGACTTCCGTTTCGAGGTCCGTGAGTTCGTCCAAAAGGGTCAAAGTCTTGTCCATGAGGTCGGCGTTGTTGGTTTGGAGGGGAAGGAGGCTCACCTCGTAGGGGCTCAGGCCGGGGGGGAAGACGATACCGTCCTTGTCGTGGCTTTGCTCGATGGCCGCCGCGACCGTTCTTCCGATTCCGATCCCGTAGCATCCCATGATGATCGGCGAATCGACGCCGTCCTTGTCCGAGAACCGCGCGCCCATGGCTTCGGAGTACTTCGTTCCGAGCTTGAAGACGTGCCCCACTTCTATCCCCTTGCTGAGGGTGAGTTTCCCCCCGCATCGGGGACAGGGATCCCCCTCGACGGCGAGGGCGATGTCCCGGTACTCGCCGACCGCGAAGTCCCTTTCGGGCATGGCCCCGGTGAAGTGATAATCCTCTTCCCCGGTCCCGACCACCCCGGGCCCGAAGTTTTTTATCGCGTTGTCGGCGATGACCCGGACCTTGGCCCCGACGGGCGTGACGAAACCCATGGAGACCCCGACGATCGCCCGGGCCTCCTCGGGCTCGGCCAGGCGCAGGTTCGCGCCCCCCATGGCGTTTTCCAGTTTCACGAGGTTCACTTCCCTGTGACCGGGGATGAGGGCCAAGACCTCGGAACCCTTCTCCTCGCCCAGGAAAAGCATGGATTTGATGATGCGGGATTCCGGAACTTTGAGGAAAGCGGCCAGCTCCGGGACGCGCCTGACGTTCGGGGTGTGAACCCTGGTCAAGGGAGCCTCCTCCCCGACCGGGGCGTCGCGACGGACGAGCTCGGCCTTCTCCTGATTCGCGGCGTAGGAGCACCCGGAGCAGAAGACGAGGGTGTTTTCCCCCGAATCGGCCAGGACCATGAACTCGTGGGAGTGGCTGCCCCCGATGGCCCCGCTGTCGGCCTCGACGATCGCGAAGTTCAGTCCGCAGTTCCGGAAGATCTCTTCGTAGCTTTCGTACATGTCCCGGTAGGAGCGGTTGGCCCCCTCCTCGTCGGCGTCGAAACTGTAGCCGTCCTTCATGATGAATTCCCTGCCCCTCATGAGCCCGAAGCGGGGTCTCGTCTCGTCCCGGAACTTGGTCTGGATCTGGTAGAGGTTTTTGGGAAGGTCCCTGTGGGAGCGGATGTCTTTTCTCACGATGTCCGTGATGACCTCCTCGTGGGTGGGTCCCACGACGAAGTCCCTCCGGTGGCGGTCCTTGAAGCGGAGGAGCTCGGGGCCGTATTTTTTGTCCCTCCCGGACTCCTTCCAGAGCTCCAGGGGCTGGACCGCCGGAAGCAGCAGCTCCTCTGCCCCCCGGGAGTTCAGGGAGGCGCGGACGATCCTTTCCAGCTTCCTCATGGACCTGAGCATCAGGGGCAGGTAGCTGTAAATCCCCCCCGAGAGTTTGCGGATGAGGCCGGCCCTCGTCATGAGCCTGTGGCTCGCGAGCTCGGCGTCGGCCGGGTCCTCCTTCAAGGTGGGGGCGAAGCAGCGGTCGACGCTCTTGGCGTAAGGTTCCCCGCGGGGGTCGAGTTTGGAAAAAATCCGGCGCGTTCTGTCGTGGTGAGTCATGTTTCGGGGTTCCCGCTTGAAATCGCGTTTCGACCGCCCCGCGCGAAGGCGGCGCGGAAGGGAAATGATAGCCCGGAAGGGTCCGGAACTCAAGGTTTCCCCGCGGGCGCCGGGGCGGGGGCCTTTTCGGGGAAAAAAAAGCCCCGCGGTCCCCCGGCGGGCGGCCGCGGGTCCGTCGTCCGTCGGCCGCGGGGCTTCAGGGGTTTTCTTTCAAGGCGCGTTCGAGTCGGAGGAAGGCCTCTTCCAGGACGGATTTGGGGCAGGCGACGTTTATTCTTTGGAAGTTTCTCCCGGCCTCCCCGAAGATGAGGCCCTCGTCCAACCAGAGCTTCGCCTTGTTGATGATGAGGTCGTTCAATTGTTCCCGGGTCTTCCCGAGCTTTCCGAAGTCCAGCCAAAGGAGGTAGGTGCCCTGGGTTTCGACGGGAAAGACCCCGGGAAGACGTTCGAGGACGAAGTTTCGGGAAAAGCTCAGATTGTTTTCGAGATAGGCCTTGAGTTCGATTAACCAGGGTTCGCCGCGAAGGTAGGCGGCCTTGCAGGCGTTGAGGCCCATGACGCACAGCTGGCTCAAGCCCGCGCGGCTCAACTCGTCCGAGAAGGCCTTTTTCAGTTTCGGGTTCGGGATGAAGACGTTGGAGATCATGAGGCCCGCGAGGTTGAAGGTCTTGGAGGGGGAGGTCGCGAGTATGGTCAGGTCGTTCTGGTCCGGATTGACCCCGTTGAAGATCCCGTGGACGTTTTTTCCCCAGACGAAGTCGCAGTGAATCTCGTCGGAGAAAATCAAGCAGTCCCGTTTTTTCAATATTTTCCCGAGCTCTTTCGTTTCGTCCCGGGTCCAGACCCTCCCCACGGGGTTGTGGGGGCTGCAGAAGAGGAAGAGCTTGGCCCCGGAGGAGCGCGCTTTTTCGTCGAGGTCGCGAAAATCGATGGAATAGGCCCCGTCCCGGTAGACGAGGGGGTTGTCGACCAAGGTCCGTCCGTTGTCCCGGACGGCCGAGAAGAAGGGGTAATAAACCGGGGACTGGATGATCACCGCGTCCCCCGGTTTCGTGAAGGCCCTGACCGCCGCGTTCAGGGCGCACACCACCCCGGGGGTTTTTTTGAGCCACTCCCGTTTCGGCTCGAAGGAAAAACGCCTCGCGAACCAGTCCCGGACGGCCTCGAAGTAGTCGTCCTTGACGTCGGAGTAGCCGAATATCCCGTGTTTGGCGGTTTCGACCAGGGCCTCCACGACCGCGGGGGGCGTCCTGAAGTCCATGTCCGCCACCCAGAGGGGAAGGACGTCCGCGGGAAGGCCCCTTTCCCTCGCGAAATCGTGTTTTATGCAGTTGGTGCCCTTCCGGGGGATTATCTCGTCAAAATCGAAAGGCATGAGGGTCGCTTTCCGTGAAAAGGGCCGGGGGCCCGCGTCGGTCGGCCGGCGGAGGGACCCCGGGAAAAAAACTCGTTCGGAACGCCCGGGGACTACCCGAGGGCGTTTTCCAGATCGCTTAGGATGTCCAGGGTGTTTTCTATCCCCAAAGACAGCCTCAGAAGCCTGTCCGTTATCCCCAGGGCGAGTCTCCTCTCCTCCGGGACGTCCGCGTGGGTCTGGACCAGGGGGTAGGTGACGAGGGTTTCCGTTCCCCCGAGGCTCTCGGCGTAGAGGATGAGCCTCACGTTTTCCAGCACCTTGACCGCGGTCTCGGGCGCGTCCACCTCGAAGGATATCATGGCCCCGAAACCCGAGGACTGGGTCTTGGAAAGAAGGTGCCCGGGGTGTTCCGGAAGGCCCGGGTAATGAACCTTCTTCACCTTGGGATGCTTCCGGAGCCAAAGGGCCGCGGCCATGGCGTTTTCCTCGGCTCTCTTTATCCTGAGGTGAAGTGTTTTCAATCCCCTTATGGCCAGAAAACTGTCGAAGGGGGAGAGCCCGGTCCCCACGGTTTTGGTGATGAAGCGCAATTTTTCGGCGAATTCCGGGTTGTCGGTCACCGCGAAACCGCACATGGTGTCGTTGTGGCCGGAGAGGTACTTGGTGCCGCTGTGGATCACGATGTCGGCCCCGAGTTCCAGGGGCCTCTGGAGGCAGGGGGTGAGGAAGGTGTTGTCGACGATTAACGTCACCTCCGGACCCGCGACCTCCCTCACCATCCTGATGTCCGTCACGTTCATCATGGGATTGGAGGGGGTCTCCACGAAGACGGCCCGGGTGTCGGGCGCGAGGGTCTCCCGGAGGAGCTCCCGGTCGTTGGTGTCCGTGTATTCGACCGCGAGGCCGTTTCTTTCGGCCAGGACGTTGAAGAGCCTCACGGAGCCCCCGTAGAGGTCCGAGGTCGCGACCATGCGATCTTTCGGGTTCAAAAGCCCCATGACCGCGTCCATGGCGGCCATGCCGCTCGCGAAGGCCAGGCCCTCGCGGCCGTTTTCCAGCTTCGCCACCAAACGCTCCAGGGCTTCCCGGGTGGGGTTCTGGACCCTGGAATAGTCGTAGCCGGTGGAGGCCCCCACGCCCGGATGGGCGTAGGTCGCCGACTGATAGACGGGGACGGCCACGGCCCCCGTGAGGTTGTTGGGGTCCTTGGCCCCGTGAACGCAAACGGTTTCTATCTTCATCCCTGGGGTTTCCCGCGGGACCGGTTTTCCCGCGATTTTTCGTGGTAAAATATTAAACGGTCGAAAAGTGGTTTCGGCTGGCTTTTCCCCGATGGCGGGCGGCCCCCGAAAGGAACTCAACATCGTACCGGAGCGGGGTCCAAAAAAAAAGGTTTGACTTTCCGGGGAAACCTGTTAAAATAACGTCCAATCCGAGGGGCTCAGCCCCGGGGCGCGGGTCTCCGTTTTTCTTTCCCGCCCCGGCGAAAATCCCCCCCGAAAAAAAATTTTTCCAACGCGTCAGCTGATCAGTCGTTTCTGAAGGCCGAGAACATCATCAAAGAATGTTCCCGGCTTTTTTTTTGTCCCTTCCCCTTTTTCGTCAAATCCCCCGAAAAAGCCCCGGCCGAGCGGCCCCGCGAGTTTTTTCCAAATTTCCCGACTCGAATCGGAAAACAACCAACCATCAACAATCGAGAGGTATCATCAAATGTCCAACATCGCCGAAAGCCTGACGGATCTCATAGGCAACACCCCGCTCCTGAAACTCAACCGCTACGGCAAGGCCAGGGAGGTCGGGGCCGTTCTTCTCGCCAAGCTGGAGTACTACAACCCCCTCGGGAGCGTGAAGGATCGCATAGCCCTGGCCATGGTCCTGGACGCCGAGAAAAAGGGTCTTCTCACGCCCAAAACCACGATCATAGAGCCCACGAGCGGGAACACGGGCATCGGACTCGCTTTCGTCGCCGCGGCCAGGGGTTACAAGATAATTCTCGTGATGCCCGAGACCATGTCCATCGAGAGGCGAAAGCTCCTTTACGCCCTGGGCGCCGAGCTGCGCCTCACCCCGGGTTCCGAGGGCATGAAGGGGGCCATCAAGAAGGCCGAGGAGCTCCACGCCTCCATCCCCGACTCCTACGTTCCCCAGCAGTTCAACAACCCCGCCAACCCCGAGATCCACAGGACCACCACCGCGGTCGAGATCCTCAGGGACACCGACGGGAAGGTGGACGTGTTCGTGGGCGGCGTCGGGACCGGCGGGACCATCACCGGGGCCGGCGAGGCCCTGAGGGAGAAGAACCCCAAGGTGAAGATAGTCGCGGTCGAGCCCTTCGACTCCTCGGTCCTCTCCGGGGAAAAGGCCGGACCCCACCCCATCCAGGGCATCGGCGCCGGCTTCGTGCCCCAGGTCTTCAAGGCCGAAGTCGTGAACGAGATCTTCCGCGTGAAGTCCCCCGACGCCTTCGAGGCCGCCCGGGAAGTCGGGAAGACCGAGGGCCTTCTCGTGGGCATCTCCTCCGGGGCCGCCCTCCACGCCGCGACCGAGATAGCCAAGCGCCCGGAGCACAAGGGCCAGAACGTGGTGGTGGTTCTCCCCGACACCGGCGAACGCTATCTGACCACCCAGCTCTTCGCCCAGGACAAGGCCGACTGATTCCCCCGCCCCGCCCGCGGGCGGGAAAGGAAACTTCGCTTTAAACCAAAAGCCGCCCCGCGAAAGACCGGGAGCGGCTTTTTTCTTTTTCCGCCCGAGGGGAAACGTCGGGGACGCGTCACGCGGCCGGGGCGTCCCCGCGGATTTTCATTCGGACCCGGGAAAGCTTTCGAGCGTTCGCGTCGTCAGGATTCGGAGGCCCCCGTCTTCGGGGGCGGGAGGTTTTCCGTCTTTTTTATTTCCGAGGCGAGGAGGTCCAGGCCCTTCAAATCCCCTTCCGCGGCCGCGGTCTTGTTGGAATATTCGAGGGCGCGGCGGAGATGGCGCTCCGCGTCCGGGTATTGGCCGAGCTCGAAGAGGAGGCTTCCCAGGCGTTTCCGGAAGAGGCTGTTGCTGGGGTCCAGCTCCACGCTCTTCCTGAAAAGGGAGAGGGCCATGCGGTTGTCGGCGCCGAGCTCCTTGTACAGGACCCCCAGGGAGGAGAGGCTTTGGGCGTCGTCGGGGTTGAATTTGACCGCCTGCTTGAAGGCGAGCATGGCACCCGGCCCGTCTCCCGCGAGGAGCCTCGCCCGGCCGAGGTGGGCGTGGAGGACCCCCCGTTTTCCCTTGAGTCCGTTCGCGCGGTTCAGGGCGTCGAGGGCGGCCTCGGCGCGCCCCAGCTCCAGGGAGGTTTTCCCCAACTGGAAGAGGATCTCGAAATTGTCGGGGTCGAGGGCCGCGGCCTTTTCGAAGGCCTTTTCCGCCTCCTCGGGCCGGCCCGCGAGGACCATGGAGCAGCCCTTGTTGAAGGTGGCCATGAGGTTTTCGGGGTCCAGGCGCAGGACGTCGTCGAAGGCCGCCATGGCCGCCTTCTGGTCGCCCCGCCTTCCGTGGCAGACCCCGAGGCTGTTCAAAAGGTTCAGGTGGGCGGGGTCCAGCATGAGGCCCTTTCCGTACTCCCTTACGGCCCCGGCCAGGTCCCCCTCGTCGAAGAGCCTGTCCCCGCGGATGTTCAGGGTCTGGGGACCGAAGACCGAGAGTTCCCCGGGCCCGGTCATGGAGCTTTCCAAAAGGGCCTCCCTCGCCGCGGAAACGACGTCGTCCCGCGCGAGGACGGGGGAGGGCCAGAAAACGAGGCCCAGGGACATCTTCCCCGGACCCTTGTGGGTCGCGAGGAGGTCCCGGAGGGCGGGGACGAGTTCCTCCCCGGGGTCGTTCCAGACGAGGGAGAGGGTTCCCGGGCCGAAGGGGCGGGCGGAGTCCGGGGGAAAGGGAAAGTCGTTCGCGAGCGTCTCCCGGAAGAGGGACAATCTTTTTTCGACCTGGAGCTCCCCCGCCGCGCGGAGGAGTTTTTCCCGGTCGTCCAGGCGGGCGAGGGCGAAGAGGAAGGGTTTGTCGGGGGAAACGGGGAACTCGGGCCCGGTCTCGGGCGGATCGCCTCTCGAGAAGCGGGCGGGGTCGAAGCCCGGGGAAGCCGCGGAGTCGTCCGTGCGGGAATACTCCAGACGATCCCCCTCCGCGAAGGTCTTCCCGGGGGAGACGAGGGTGTGGACCAGGGAGTAACCGGGGGCCGTCTCGAAAACGGCGGCCTCGCCCTTGGGTTCCCCCCGGTCGTCCGGGACCGTGAAGATCTGCCCCGCCCGGGCCCCGGCGGAACGGCCGAGATTTATGACGGCCCTCTCCTGGGGCAAGACCTGGGTGATTTTGCCCCGGTTCGCGACGAGGTCCCGGAAGGCCAAAACCGGGCGGGGGAGGGGAGAGGCGTCCGAAAAGGAGAGGGCTGCGGCGGCCATTTCCCCCAAGGCCTCCGGGAGGGAGGGGTCGCCGGGGCCGGAGAGGAGGTCGGGGGCGAAGTCGTCGGGAAAGACGGAAAAGCCAATCGCGACCGCGCTTTTGGGGTTTCTCGCGAGCTCCCCGTCCCGGACGGCCGCGAGACCGGAAAGGGCGTCCTTGGACGAGGCCCTCATGAGAGTCCCGAGCCTGTTGTCCCCCAGCCTCGCGAGACACAGGGTCCCGGGAACGAGGGAGAGGTCCCTCGCGAGGGCCTTGGCCGCCGGTCCCCAGGGACCCGGGAAGGAAACGAATCCCAGGGCGAGGGAGGGGGGAGCCCCCTCTTCGAGACTCAAGGACCTCGGGCCCTTTTCGAGGGAGAGAAGAACTCTTTTCAGCTTTTGGGCGAAGTGGGCCTTGTTCGCGAGGCCGCTTTCCCCGTCCAGGCCCAGGGCCTTTTTAAGAGCCAGTTTTTCCAAAAGAACCGGGACCAGGGCCGAAAGGAGGGAGAGGTCGGGGGGAGGCGCGTCCCTTCCGTCCGCTTCATCTCCCGCTTCCTTACCCGCTTCCCGCCCCGCTTCTTCCCCGGCTTCCCGCCCCTCTTTTTTTCGAGGCCGGACCCGGAGGAACCCGAGGTCCCTCCCCTTGCGCTCGAGGGGATGGTTCAAAAGGGCCCCGGGGTCGGGTTCGTCGGCCGGGACGAACTCCAGGTCGGGAAAGAAGGCCTTGAGGTCGTCCGCCAAAACGCCCGCGAAGCGTTTCAGGTCTCTCGGGGTTAAACGTGACCGCAACATCATTGGAAAAAGATCCTCTTTTTTCGGGGGACGTTTCGCCCCGGGATCGGGACGCGGGGGGGCGGGGGGGACGCGCGACTAAACGCAGCCGTCCGGCTTGGGCAGGCCCGCCATCTTGCAGGCTCCCTTTCCCGGGCCGGAGGGGAAGAGCTCGTAGATGTGCTTGAGCTTGAAACCGGTGTGTTTGGTCATCTCCTTGACCTTCGGGGGGTGACCGTGTTTCTCGTGATGGTCCCTCAGGATTATCATGAGCTCGCGGTGGTCCTCGGTGACTTCGTCCAGTTCTTCCAAGTCGCGGACGTGGTCCACCCATTCGGGGCACCAGAGGGCGCTGTCGGTCAAAAATCCGTCGTCGGTGACGGGAAAGACCTTTCCGTTGTGTTCCACCGTAGGCATGCGGGCCCTTCAAAAGTTCGTCGCCGGACGAGTCCGATCCGGATTGAAAAAAACATTGGTGAGATATTAATATGATTTATCGAGTTTTGCAACGAAAAAGAAAGGGCGGGGGAATTTCGGAGCGAAAGCGGGAAAATGCCGGAATGCCCCGAAAGCTTTCGCCCCCCGCCAAACGAAACGCCCTCTTCCCGGGAGGAAAAGGGCGTTCGGGGGGGGCGGCGGTTTTGAGGAATCGGGCCCCGGCGGAGGGTCCCCCTCCCCCGGCGGAAAAGAGCGACCCGCGGGGCGGGCGGGGGGATCGGGGGCAAAAGCGGGGCAAAGTTCGTAAAAGGCGGGTCGCGGTTTTTCGGGGCGGGAAAGCCCGAAAAACGAATCGCGGTCGATTGTCCGCGCCCCGCGATCGAGGACGCCCGACCCGCTTTTTCCAAACGGCGTCGGGGTCGTCCGCGTCCCCCTCGGGACGGAGGCTCCCGTCTTCGAAGGCGTCCGGGACCTCGGGGGGAGTCATTTTTCCCGGAGGAGCCTCCGTCGATCAACTTAAAAACATGAGCCGGGAATGTCGCGACTTCGTTTCCGGGGTGCCGAAACGCCGCGGAAGATTCCGGTCCGATTCGAGAATGGGTTCGGGAGCGAAGCCAAAAGGCGCGGAACCGGTTTTTCGATTCGTTCGAAATGAGGATGAATCGCGGATGTCGGAGCGACGATGGTTTGGAACGGCAATGACGGCATTATCCGAGAAATAACCGGTTGGCGCGGTTATCGTCAATGAAGTTTTCCGTCAAACATTACCTCAGATCAATGAATCGCAAAATCACGATTTTTTGTTTTCACCAAATATCGACTTAATTTTGCAGCCGTTTCCGAACACGGCCATCCCCAACTTAATGATTTTATTCGCCTTGTATCCCAAAATGCCAAGATAGTCCTTTTTGACTATATCGAATAATGCCTCATTGGCGGCCGCGGTTAATATTTTATCAATCTGTTTTTCGGTTGAAGGTATTTCGGGGGTTGCTTTTGACAATTCATCGTTTAATTTATTTTCCGCCATCTCCCTCTCCGCCAAAGCCGAGAGTGTTTCGTTTTTTTCTGAAGTGGGAAGCGCCGTTAAGGCGGCATTGGATAAAAGAATGGTGATTTCTCTCGAATTTAAGCCATTGGAACGGCCATTCGCGATGATTTCACGGTAAGGCATGATGTCGCCATATTTTAGGGCCACATCGGCCAAACATTTGCGAAATTTGTCCCTGGAAACATGTTTTTCGGCCAACTTGGCCAAAATCGCAATTTTTTCGGTCGGCGTTAGTTTTATCAGAGTTCCGCGACGATATCTC
>JAITKT010000049.1 GCA_031278225.1 Deltaproteobacteria bacterium | reverse complement strand
CCCCCGCCGCGACCGAAACGCCCGCCGCGATTCCCCCGGCCCAAACCGCGGAGACCCAAACCCCGGCGTCTCCCGTCGACCAAGCGGCCAAAGAGGCGGAACCCCCCTATCGGGTCGCCGCCCCGAACCCCAATCCGACGGACCTCTCCGGACGAATCCCGGACCCCGCCCCGCGGGTTGACGATCCTCCCGTCAGGATTGTCGCCCCGAACGCCCAAACCCCCGAAACCGCGGAGCGAAGCGCGGCTCCGGCCTTCCCCTCCTTCGACCCGGGCCTTCCTTCCCCGATTCCGGGCCCGCCCGCGCCTCCCCCGACGTCCGTCCCGGCG
Source organism: Deltaproteobacteria bacterium (assembly GCA_031278225.1). Lineage (GTDB taxonomy): Bacteria > Desulfobacterota > Desulfarculia > Adiutricales > Adiutricaceae > JAITII01. The sequence continues at coordinate 3,387 of JAITKT010000049.1, read as the reverse complement.
GCTCCCCCCGCGGCGCTTAATTCCGCCGCTCCCGTCGAAACTCCCGGGGAGACTCCGGCCGACGGCCTTTCCGACTCCGCCGGGATCGACGACCCGACGCCCCGCCCCGACGCGGGAACCAACGCCGCCGCGGCCCGCTCGCCCGGAGCCGGACAAGTTCACCTGAACACCTCTCCCAAGGTTTGGACCATGACGTTCCCCGGGGTTCCGGAAAAGAAGGGGACCGAAATACCCCTTTACTCTCCCGCTCCGACCGAAAGCGACCGGCTCAAGGCCGAAAACGAACTTCAACCACTGCCCCAGTCCCAATCCTCCGCCTTGGCCAACGCCCCGACGGCCCCTCAAGCCGAACCGGAGACCCGGACCACCGGGGGAACCGAAATCATCCCCTCCGTCCCCGACGGTTCGAAGGCCGCGGTGAGGTATCGGGAGATGGCGCCTTTCTGGACCTGATTCGGCTCAGGCCCCGGAAATCGATTCACTCCAAACTCCCGAAAATCAAATCGCCGCCAAAATCGAACTTCTCATTCGTCTGAACCGGAAATCGAAATCTCAATCCAAAGGGGAAGACGCTCCCGAAAAACCCGTCCGAAAGAACCGACCTAAAGAACCGGCCGAAAGACCCGGAAACGAGCCCGGCCCGCCACAAGGCCCCGCGAAAACCAAGGGGGGGGATCTTCCCCGAAACGCCGAAAAAGGCGGGAACGCCATCGCTTTCCCGCCTTCTTCGTTTTTGTTTTCGGAACCCGTCGTTCACCGGACCCGACGCGTTTCCCTTCCCCGAACCGGGCAAACCCCGGTCAGGACCCCGCGGGTCCGGGCGCCTTTTTTTCCAGAAAGAAAATGGCCTCTTCGGTCACCATGTTGTCCAGGGGTCCCAAAACCCTTATCTCTCCGTCGGCGAGTCCGTAGGCCTTACCGACGCGGACGTCGTTCTCCTCGCAGAAACCGATGAGGTCCTCGACGGTGAAGAGGTGGATGTTGGGGGTGTCGTGCCAGCTGTGGGGGAGACCGGGGGTGACGGGCATGCGGCCCCTAGCGAAGAGGTCCAACATGACCCTCCAATGGCCGAAATTGGGAAAGGACACTATGCCCTTCTTCGCCACCCGGAGCATCTCCCTCAAGACCTCGGCGGGTTTCAAAAGGGTCTGAAGGGTGCTTTCGAGGACGGCGTAGTCAAAGCTTTGGTCCCCGAAGGACCCCAGGACCTCGGACACGTCGAGGTTGAGGACCGCCACTCCCTTTTCCATGGCCACCATGGCCGCTTCCGGATCCACCTCCACGCCCTGGCCCTTCACGTCCAGGTCCCTCGTCATTCTTTCCAGGAGCTCGCCCTTTCCGCAGCCGAGGTCCAGGACGTAAGAACCTTTCTCCATGCCGCTCAGGATGACCCGGTCCTGCCAGCGCGGGGGGGATTTGTCCCCGGGGTCCCGGGAGTATCGGGCGCCCGACGTCCCCGCCGGTTTCCTCTCGGGATGGGCGAGACCCAACTCCCCGTGAAGGTCCCGCAACCTCCGGAACCCGGCCCGGACGGCGTCGGGGATCCTTCCCGAACCCAAACCGTCCCCCGGTTCGGGGTCTTTGACCGTCTTGTCGAGGAGGACGATGGTCGGGGGTTTCCGGGAAACGTACCTCGCCCTGCCCATGTTCACGAGGATGTTGGCCTTCCCGAGGGTGCAGGGTTTCAGGGGTTTGTTTTCGCTGTCCAGGACTTTGACCATGCGGTTTTCCCCGATGATAATCGACGAAATGAACGAAATTCGACCGTCGCGGTTTTTCGGGACCTTTCGGTCACCCCCGGGCGCGGGCGTCGGGGACCGCGAAAAAGCTTCCCACGAGTCTTTCCACCACCGCGGTTTCGACCAAAAAAGCGTCGTGCCCGTAACGGGAGGGGATGTTCACGTAGCTCACGGGTTTTCTGGCCTTGCAAAGCGCGAGAACCATCTCCTTGCAGAGCTCCGGGGGGAAGAGCCAGTCCGAGCTGAAGGACACGACCAAAACCCTCGAATCTATCTTCTCCATGGCCCGGGTGAGATCCCCCTCGCCGTGGCGCACCGCGGCGTCGTAGTAGTCCATGGCCCTCGTGAGGTAGAGGTAGCTGTTGGGGTCGAAACGCCTCACGAAACTGGAGGCCTGATGGTTCAAATAGCTCTCCATCTCGAACTCTATCCCCGTGAGCGTGAAGTCCGGAACCGATTTCCCCCTGAGTCTTCGTCCGAACTTGTGGTCCATGCTCTCTTCCGAGAGATAGGTTATCTGGGCGAGCATCCTCGCGACCGAAAGACCCCGCAGGGGCCTCTCCCCGTCGTAATAATGCCCGTCCCGGAAAGCCGGATCCGACATTATGGCGTTTCTTCCCACCGCGTTGAAGGCCAGTCCCTGGATGGTGAGCCTGTGGCCCGCGGACAGGATCATGAGGTTTTTCACCCTCCCCGGGGTGGAGAGGGCCAGCTCCAGGGCTATCTGCCCGCCCATGGAGCCCCCGATGACGCCCCAAACGTCGTTTATCCCGAGCCTGTCCAGGACCGCGAGCTGGATCTTGGCCCAGTCCCCCACGGTCACCACGGGAAACGTCGTTCCGTAGTGTTCGCCCGTGGCGGGATTCACGCTCGAGGGTCCGGAGGATCCGTAGCAGGACCCCGGGACGTTCGCGCAGACCACGAAGAACTTCCCCGTGTCCACGGCCTTTCCGGGTCCGATGATGGTGTCCCACCACCCCGGTTTTTTCTTGCGGTACTCCCTCAAAGGGCCCGAGGGGTCCTCGTCCCAGCCGGCCGCGTGGGCGTCTCCCGTGAGGGCGTGGCACACCACCACGGCGTTGTCCTTTTCGGGAGACAATTCGCCGTAGGTCTCGTACTCCACCTCAATCGGCCCCAGGACGCCCCCGGCCTCCAAGGCGAAGAGCTTGCCGGGATCCCCGAAGAGGCACATCTTCTTCGCCCTCGTCCAGCCCACCGAAGTGGGGCTGTCGGGTCCCTCCACCGCCTTGCCGTCATCGCCGTCGACGCTCATTTGCCTTTTTAATCCCCCCCGGGAAAACATCTTGACTCGAACGTTTCGATTGGATTTTCGGATTGTCCCTTCCGTCCGAAAGGCCCGAAAAAAAGCCCCGGGACCCCCCGAAGCCGCGCGGCGGGCGCGGTACGGAGGTCCTGGGCCGGTTCCGGACATTAAACCCCAAAACCCGAAATAATGAAAGACCCCGCGGCTCCCCGAAGCTTTCCCGGGGTCGCCCGAGCCCGAAAGGCGCGAAAAAAGCGCCCGGAAAGGCGCGGAAACCGGAGGGGACGTCGGGACGCGGGCGCGAGAGCCGGAAAATCGCGCGCGGGCCGGGTTTCCGGGCCCCGAAAAGTCAAAAACCCCGGGGGGGAATTTCCGAGCGGGTTT
>JAITKT010000497.1 GCA_031278225.1 Deltaproteobacteria bacterium | reverse complement strand
CGTTTCTGCTTTTCACGACCAGGGCCTGAAACCAACGGACCGCGAAATTGGGCCTGTGCTCACCGGGCTTCATGAGAAGGGCGCAGAGGGCCGGGGAAAGGGTCAGGGCGTTGAGGCAGGAAATAAGCATCGCGACGGAAATGGTCACCGCGAACTGCTGGTAGAGTTTTCCGGACAAACCCGGAATGAAGGCGACGGGAACGAAGACCGAAAGAAGAACCAGGGCAATCGCGACGATGGCCCCGGTTATCTGGCCCATGGCCTTCACGGAGGCCTCCCTCGGGGAAAGACCCTCCTCCCTCATGACCCTCTCCACGTTTTCGATGACGACTATCGCGTCGTCGACCACTATCCCCACCGCGAGGACCAGGGCCAGGAGGGAGACCATGTTCGCGCTGTAACCGAGGGCGACGAGCACCGCGAAGGTGCCGATGAGGGAGACGGGCACCGCGAACATGGGAATGAGGGTGGTTCTCCAGCTCCCCAGAAAGAGGTACACGACCATGATGACCAGGACCATGGCTATCACGATGGCCTTCCCGACCTCCTCTATGGAAGACCTTATGAAGAGGGTCGCGTCGAAGACCTCGGAGTAGGCGATGCCGGCGGGCATGCGGGCCGCGACCTCGCGGATGACCGCGTCGCAGGCGTTCGCGGTCTCCACGGCGTTGGCCCCGGCCTGCTGGCTTATCATCATGCCGGCGGAGCGCTGTCCCTTGTAGAGGCCCATGGGGCTGTAGATGAGGGTGTCCAACTCCACCCTCGCGACGTCCCCGAGCCGGAGGTAAGACCCGTCGTCGCCCGTCCTCAGGACGACGTTCCGGAACTCCTCCGGGGAGGTGAGTCTCCCCCTGGCGGTGAGATTGAAGTGGAGCTCCTGGCCCTCCAGGGTCGGGGAGCCGCCGATCTCGCCCACCGCGGCCTGGATGTTCTGGCTCGTCAGGGCCGTCCCCACCTCGGAGGGGGTGAGGTCGGCCGCGGCCATCTTGACCGGGTCAAGCCACACCCTCATGGAGTAAGAGGCCCCGAAAAAGTTGATGTTCCCCACCCCGGGGACCCTCGTCAGGGGGTCCACCATGTTCTCGTTAACCCAGTCCGAAAGCTCCAGGGGCTCCACGGTCCCGTCCGGGGAATAGAAGGTGAAGGCCTTCAAAAAGGACGAGGTGGACTTGTCCACGTTCACGCCCTGCCTCGTCACCTCCTGGGGAAGCAACGGCTCGGCCTTCTTGAGCCTGTTCTGGACGTTCACCATGTTCAGGTCGGGATTGGTTCCGATGGCGAAGGATATCGAAAGCGTGTAGCTCCCGTTGTTGGAGGACTGGCTGGACATGTAAAGCATGTTGTCCACGCCGTTCATGCTGTCCTCTATTATCTGGGCCACCGTGGTCTCCACCGTCTCGGCGCTGGCCCCGGGGTAGGAGGCCCTGATGTTGACCGAGGGGGGCACTATGTCGGGAAACTGCGCGACCGGGATGCGCAGAAGCGCCATGAACCCCGCGATGGATATGACGAGGGCTATGACCACCGCGAAACGCGGTCTGTCTATGAATATTTTCGAAAACATCCCTTAATTCGCCTCCCCCCCGTCCGAAAGGGCCTCCCCCGCGCCGGCGGCGGCTTCCGTCGCGGCTTCGGGGGCTTGGGCTTCCGTCGTCGCGGCCGGGGCTTCGGGCGTCGCGGCGGCGGTCGTCGCGGCGGCAGGCGTCGCGGTCTTCGGCGCGTCAATGGCCCCCGGCGACGTCGCGACCGGGACGTAGTTTTCGTCGACTGCCACGGGGGAGCCCGGACGGAGCATGGACCCGCCGGACATGAGCCCGAGGTTCACGATCTTATCCCCGGGGGAAAGACCCTCGAGGATCTCCAGACCCTCGGGAAACTCCCGGCCCTGCGTGACGGGCCTCATTTCCGCGACCAGGCCCGCCCCGTCCGGGGCCGCGGCCGCGACGTAGACGAAGCTCCCCGCCGAAGAGGATTGGAGAAGGCTGTTTTTCGGGATGATTATCGTCTTCCTTGGGAGACTGTCCTCGAGAATGACCACTGCCGTCTCGCCCGGAATCAAAAGCCCGTCGGGATTGGGAAAGACCGTCTTTATCTTCACCGTGGAGGTGGCCTTGTCCACCGTGGGACTCACGTAGGCGACATGACCCTCCCCGGGATAGAGGTACTCCCCGTTGATCTTCACTCTCGCGACCAAAGAGTCCGTCCTCCCCACGGGAAGGGGGCTCCCCCCGGCCCCGAACCTGAGGTCGGCGAGCAACCTGTCCGAAAGCCCGAAGCTCGCCTCGACGGGGTCGGTCGAAACTATGGTCGCGAGAACCCCTCCCGTCGGGCCCACCAGGGCTCCCGCGGAAAAGGGCGAATCGGACATGGTCCCGTCGAAGGGGGCCTTCACCTTGGTGTGGGCGAGATTGAGCTCGGCCTGGGAGAGCTGGGCCTTGGCGGACAAAAGGGTCCCCTCGGCCATTTCCATGACCGCCTTGGCGTCGTCGTACTCGCTTTGGGAAACGGTCCTCTTGTTGAAAAGGTCCCTCGTCCTGTCGTGATTGAGCCTGGCCTGCTTGAGCTGGGCCTCGGCCGTGAGAAGCCCGCCCTTCGCGGCGTCGAGGGCCGCCTCGTACTGGTCCGCCTCTATCGCGAAGAGGACGTCCCCTTCCTTGACCCTCGCGCCCTCCTTGAAGGACTTCTCGAGGAGAATCCCCGAGACCCTGGCCGCGAGGTCCACCCTGAGGTTGGGCTCCAAGCGTCCCACGGTCTCGTAGGAGTTCTTGACCTCGGTTTCCTTGATCTCAAAGAGAGTCACCCTGGCCGTCATGGTCGGCATCTGCGGCCTCGGGGCCAAAAAGGTCCTCAGGAGCACCAGGGCCGCGAGCCCGACGATTATCAGGGGAATCAGGACAAAAATGGATTTCTTGAGAAACCGCTTCATAAATCAATAGCCTCCGGTGGGACCGCCGATGGTGTTCCCAAACCAAAAAAAACGCCAAAAAAGACCCCCGTTTCCGGTGTCGTTTTTTTTCGGCACGAAATCGACGTTTGATTATGTTTCGATTCTTGGTCGGTGTTTTCGTTTCCGTCAGGACCGCGACGGCGCGGTTCTTCGAAAGGGGATTTCGCGAAAAGGCGATCGGGGAACCGATTAGCCCCGATGAAAACCGAAAACCGCCCGCGACGCACGCGAATCCGCCGCGTTCCCCCTCCCGCCCCGCCGTCTTTCGCGCGCCGACGGCCCCGGGGTCGACCCCGAACGCGCCCCGGTTCGGACCCCGACGGACCGGGGAAAACGAGTGGACGCGCGAGATGAAATTATAAAACATTTTCCCGACAATCTCAAACCGTGTCGCGGCGCTCCGGCGGAGCTTCCGGGACTTCCCGTTTTCGGCCTCCCCGGCCGCTCCCGGCGAAAAGGGGCTTTCGCCCCGGAAAGGCTTCGCCAAATATATATGTTGAAAACCCAAGGGGGCCTCGGGAAAATTTCGGATTTCGGGCCGGACCTTATAAATTCGGGGGACATTAAGGCATTCCACACCGTTGTTCGCGACGAAATCGGGACTCTCCCCCTCCCGGGCGAACGCCCCGGGAAAATTTTCATGAAAACAACTTTGAAAATCAATTAATTTTTCCGGCCGCTTCGTAAAATTTTTTCCGGGGCGCCGGCCCGCGGCCCCGGTGTTTTGAGGCGCTCTCCCCCGGGGGACTCCGAAAAACCCCGGGGTCGCGAACGCGGAGCCCGTTTCGGGGACGGGGAAAAAGCGATTGGATTTTGAATTTCAAGGAGGCCCCGGCCGTTTTCGAACCCGCGAAAAACATCCCTCGAAGGGCCGGCTCCGACGGGGGACGAAAATCCGGACAAAATTTAACGCCGCGGTTTAATATCACCACATGAGGCGTTTTCGCGACCGGGTCCGTCAAAATCCGGGGATCTCCCGACTCCGGTTCGGGACCGGGTTCGGACGCGGGCGGGGATTCGCGGGTCCGGGTTCCCCCGAAAACCCGCCGCGTCGTCCCCGAAGGTCCGAAATCCCCCGCGAACGTCGGAAACGAAACGCCCGGGGCGCCGTCGGGAGCGTTCTGACCGCCCGACGCTCGAGGGCGGACTTCCGCCTTCGGGAAATCTTCGGCGCGGCGAGCCAAAACTCCCCCGTTTTCGCGCCGGACGGAATCCCGAACCGAATCCCGAACCGAACACCGGATACCGGGCCGGAACGCGACCCCGCCCCCGGGGAGTTCGGGGGTCTGACCCGAACCCAATCCCGCGGCCGCCGTCTCCCCCCCCAAGACCTCCCGATCCTTACCGGGCCTTCCGGGCCTTCCGGTTCCCGCCCGCGGCTCCCCCTCTCGGGTCCCGATCCCGTTCTCTTCCGCGGACGCCCCCCGTTCCGGGACAGGTCCCGGTTTTTTTGTTATAATCTCTTGGCTTGGCCGAGATCATGCCCCGGCGTTCAAAGGGCCCGCCCGCGTTTTTCGGCGGGGCGGGACGGTTTTTCGCCGCTTTCACACCACAGACGGGAGAGACTGCTTCCATGGCCCCACGCGGAAAACTGAAAACGTTGGTTTCGATTGGTTTCGCGATTGCCGTCGCGGCCGTTTTGTTTTTGGAAGAAGGCGCGAGCGGCCAGCTGCTTTCGCCAGCGGGTCTGCTGCAGCAGGGGGACTCCTTCGAGGCGGCCTTCACCTATCCGGGGGAAACCAAGGACCCGGACGCCGAGGACGCGACCCTGGAAATAACCCTGAGAAACACGGGTTTGAGGGGGGACACCTACCTCATCGAGGTGACGGAGGCCCCCGAAGGCTGGACTCACGAACTTTCCAGATACAACACGGTCTTGACGGGCATTTTCCTCCCCGGGGAAGAAAACGCCCTGATAAACCTCTCGGCCTTCCCGCCCCGGGAATCGGACCCCGGGGACGGCTCCC
>JAITKT010000496.1 GCA_031278225.1 Deltaproteobacteria bacterium | reverse complement strand
AGATCCTCGTGAAGGTCATAAGCGACAGCATCTGCATGTCGACCTGGAAGCTTTTGAAGCAGGGGAAGGCCCACAAGCGCTGCCCCCCGAATGTCGACACCCACCCCATCATCATAGGCCACGAGTTCGCGGGCCAGATAGTCAAGGTCGGGTCCAAGTGGCAGGGCGAGTTCAAGCCGGGCGAGAAGTTCGCCCAGCAGCCCGCCTTGAACTACAAGGGGAGTCTCGCCTCCCCCGGCTATTCCTACGAGTTTTTCGGGGGGGACGCCACCTACTGCGTGATTCCCCAGGAGGTCATGGAACTGGGCTGTCTCCTCCACTACGACGGGGACGCCTATTTCTACGCCTCGCTCGCCGAACCCGTGAGCTGCGTCATCGGCGGCTATCACATGATGTACCACACCAACAAACAGAACTATAAGCACTCCCCGGACATCCTCGAGGGCGGGAACGTCCTCATCCTGGGCGGGGCCGGACCCATGGGACTGGGGGCCGCGGAGTATCCCCTGCACGGGGGGAACAAACCCGGGAAAATCGTGGTGACGGACGTGGACGACGGGAGGCTGGAAAGGGCCGCGAAACTCCTCTCCCCGGAGATGGCGAAGGAACACGGGGTGGAGCTCATATACGTCAACCCCAGGAAAGAGGCGGACCAGTACGCGTACCTCATGAATCTCACCGGCGGGGTCGGGTACCACGACGTCTTCGTCTACGCCCCCATCAAGGAACTGGCCGAGCTCGGGGACAGGCTCATGGCCTTCGACGGCTGCATGAACTTCTTCGCGGGACCCGAGGACAAGAACTTCTCGGCCCAAATTAATCTCTACAATTGTCACTACACCTCCACCCACATCCTCGGGAGCACCGGGGGAAACACGGACGACCTCAAGGAAGCCCTGAAACTCTCCTCGGAAAAGAAGATAAGGCCCTCGGTGATGGTGACGCACATCTGCGGACTGGGGGCCGTGGCCGACGCGGTCGCGAACCTCCCCAAACTCCGGGCGGGGAAGATCCTCACCTACACCCACATCGACATGCCCCTGACCGCGATCGGGGACTTCGGGGAAAAGGGAAAGACCGATCCCCTCTTCGCCTCCCTCCACGCGTGCTGCGAGAAACACCAGGGTCTCTGGAACGCCGAGGCCGAGACGATCCTTCTCAAACACAACGGAGCGGCGTCATGATAACCATCCAAGGCAAGGGGGTAAGCTCCGGGATAGCCATGGGCCCCATCGTCTTCCTTTCCAGGAAAAGCGACAAGGTGGAAAGGCGGGCCATAGAAGATCCCGAAAAAGAGATCGAAAGGTTTTTCGCCGCGAGGGACGTCGCGGCCAAGGAACTCGACGCCCTGGCCCTGGAGATGGTCAGCAAGATAGGCCAGGAAAACGCCCTTCTCTTCGAAATACACCGCATGATGCTCGAGGACACGGACTACGTGGACCCGATTTTGGAGATCATCCGCGGGGAACTGGTCAACGCCGAGTACGCCGTGAACACGGCGGGGTCGAGGTTGGCCCAGGACTTCGCGGACATGGACGACGACTACATGAAGGCCAGGTCCGTGGACGTCTACGACGTTTCCAAGAGGGTCATAGGGCACCTCTCCGGGGACGAGGGCGACGACTTGAAGGATCGGAAGGAGCCCTACGTCCTCGCGGCCGACGACTTCACCCCCAGCGAGACGGCCCAGCTGGACAGGTCCAAGGTCCTGGCCCTGGTCTCGAGGCTGGGGGCCGCCAATTCCCACACGGCCATCTTCGCGAGGACCATGGGGATCCCCGCCATCATCTCCTTCGGGGCCTTTCTCTCCGAGGACTTTTCCGGTAAAAACGTCATCCTCGACGGCGACACGGGGGTCCTTTACGTGGAGCCGGAAAAGGCCGAGACGGAAAAGCTCCTGGAGAAGGGCGAGAAGGCCAAGGTCGAAAAGGAGCGCCTCGAGAAGTTCCGGGGGAAACCCACGAGAACCAAGGACGGACGGGTCGTCAAACTCTACGCGAACATCGGAAACGTGGAGGACGCCAAGGCCGCCCTCGCCTGGGACGCCGAGGGCATAGGGCTTTTCCGCTCCGAGTTTCTCTATCTCGGGAGGGACAACTATCCCGACGAGGAAACCCAGTTCGAGAGCTACAAAAAGGTTTTGGAAAAGATGGGGGGAAGGGAGGTCATCATCCGCACCCTGGACATAGGCGCGGACAAGAGGGTGGATTATTTCCGCCTCCCCGAGGAGGAAAACCCCGCCATGGGCATGAGGGCCATAAGGATCTGCCTCACCCGCCCCGACCTCTTCAAGACCCAGCTCCGGGCCATCTACAGGGCCTCGGTCCACGGGAAGGCCCTCGTCATGTTTCCCATGATAACCTCCGTCTCGGAGCTCGTTTCCGCCAAGGAACTCGCCCGGGCCGCCCGGGAGGAGCTCGCCGCCAAGGGCGTCCCCCATGACGACAAGGTCCCCCTGGGCATCATGATCGAGACCCCCGCGGCCGCGATCATAAGCGACCTCCTGGCCAAAGAGGCCGACTTCTTCAGCATCGGCACGAACGACCTCACCCAGTACACCCTCGCCATGGACAGGCAGAACGACGGGATCTCCAATTTCCTCGACATCCATCACGAGGCCATCATGAGGTTGATAAAAATGACCTGCGAAAACGCCAAGAAGGCGGGGATCATGTGCGGCATCTGCGGAAGCCTCGGCGCGGACCCGGCCCTCACGAAAACCTTCGCGGAAATTGGCATCGACGAGCTTTCCGTGGAGCCCTCGGTGATTTTGAAGCTCCGGGCGCTCCTGTCGGAGATCTGAAAACCCCTCCCGGGCCGGAAGGCCCCCGGGGTCATTATCCTTCCGGACCTTTTCGCCCTTGTTTTTTTGTTCACCGCCGGGGACCGGGCGTCTCCGGCATTCGAGACACGGAGTGCGCAGATGAAAAAACTCATTCCCGAGGATTTGGTTTTCCTTGGTTTAAAAAGCCCCGACAAGGCC
>JAITKT010000399.1 GCA_031278225.1 Deltaproteobacteria bacterium | reverse complement strand
CCAGAGGAGCGCCCCAAGTGTCTCTCATCACCATGTTGAAGTTACCCTCTCTGGTGTGGGACATGAACATGTCGGCTTCCTCTCCGACCGCGATGATGTTTATGCCCGCCTTCAAAGCCTGCGCCTGCAAAGCTTCGGCGATGGACTTGTGGGTGGAATCCGTCGCGACGAAGTTGAAGGGAACGTCCAGTTTCTTTCCGTCCTTCTCCCTTATCGTGCCTCCCGCGGGAAGTTTCCAACCGGCGTCGTCCAATGTTTTGGCGGCGAGCGCGACGTCAAAGGGATAAGCCTTCAGATCGATGTCGCAATACTTAAAAACTTTGTTGCAGTAGAAATACGCCGGCTCCTGATGGCCGAGATACAGGCCCTGAATTATCTCGTCGCGGTTGGTGATGTAATTCAAAGCCAGGCGCACGGCCTTGTCGTTGGTGGGAAAAAGACCGGCGTTCAAGGCGATGAGGTTATTGGCCACGGGAGGAGAAATGGCGGTCACGTACTTGGGGTCTTTGGAGAATCGATCAAAAACGTCGAACCCAATCTGACCGGAGCCATAGATGAGATCTATTTCGCCGGTCTCCATGGCGACCGCTCTCGTCAACGGGTCGGGAATGACCTTTATCAAAACCGTGTCGGCTTGCGGCTTCGGCCCCCAATAGTTTGGGTTTCTGACAAAAACGTCGCGTTCGTTGGGAACTATTTCCTTGAGGATCCAAGGACCTGTCCCGATGGGTTCTTTGATTCCGTCGGCCGTGAAACCGCTTTCGGGAAAGCCCGCGAGGCCGAGAAATCTGTAAGGACGGAACGCCGAAAGATCGTTCAGCGCGTTGGAATAGGGTTCGTTCAAAGTAATTTTGAAATCGAATTCCCCGACGGCTTCCCATTTTTCAATCTTGTTCGTGATCTCCTGCCAACCGTGACGCTTCCTGTTTAGCATGACGGTGTCAAAGTTCTTGACCGCCACTTCGGCGTTGAAAGGGGTTCCGTCACTGAATCTCGCGTATTTTCTCAAATGGAAGGTGTATTCCAAGCCGTCGTCGGAAATGTCCCACGTTTCCGCCAGACACGGCTCAATCACTCCGCCCTTGCCGTAAGAGACAAGCTTGTCGTAGATCATCTGCTGCATGAAAACCAGGTTTGGATTATAAAGGTGAGGATTGCCGGGTCCCACGTTCACCGGATAAGAATAGACAATCGTGGACGTGTCGGCTTGAACGTTCGTCGTGATACCGAACATCGCGAGGGCCAACGCCAGAGCGAATGTGATGTTTCTCAGCATTTAATAACCTTTCGTTTGTCATTGAATTCTATCGTTGTTGAAAAAACGGTTCACCCCACGATAAAAGACGGCGTCTCCTCGCGAACGCGAAGACGGACGCATGGCGGTCATGTTTTAAATTGACGAAAAAAAGAATAAATGAAAGGAGAGAATAAACAGAAGGAACGATTTGGAGTGAGTGAAACGAAATGGAGTGAGTGACGAGAAAATCAAAAAACGAAAAGCTTGACGAGGATGAAAATCCCCGACAAAACAAAGGCGTTTAAAATCCGATCGCACAAAGAAAAAAGATTTTCACAACGTAAAATTCATTCCCCGAAATCGCGTCTGTTTCCCGGGGAGGTCATGAGAGTCACGTTGAAAAAATCTTGATTGAAGGAGTTTTTCGGATTGGTTGGCATGGAAAGCTTTCTTCCGGAGGGCAAATCTTCTGACTTGAGAGAATGAGATCGCGACTTGCGGTGACGCCGGTCAAAACGCGGCGTCAAACCGCGACCAAACTCTCTTCCCGACTTCATGACGGGACTCCCGCGGGATTCGAATCGAATGATTTCGTGGTTCTTCCAAACATACATCGCGCTTAAAGAAGAAAGACAGAAAAGACAAAAAAACGAACGGGGAAAAGGAAACGAAAAAATTAATTATAGGCGTTAATTAATAATCGTGACTGACCCTTTAGCCTCAACCCCCGGAGTCTTTCGGAAGTTCCGAATGTCGTCGCGTCGCCCGTCGGTTCCCCCCGGAGGGCCGGGGGTTCGGGAGTGTCGCCGCGCCGGCGGGAAAATTCAAAGTGGAAAGCCAAGCCGTCGCGAACCCGCGCGATTTCTTGGGAATAAGAAACCGTCGCGTCACCTCTCGCGAACGATTGACGCGAAAAATCGCGTGCCCGGAAGGCTTCCGTCCCGACCTGACGACGTCATTCCGACTCCGGACGGGATGACACGCTTCGGCGCCGCCGGAGTTCGAGACGAAGGAGCCCGCCGGCGGCGACAATCATCGTTTAAATCCCGTGAATTCTATCCGAAGACGAACAAAAAATAAAGACATATTTTCTGTCAAAACATCATTTTCGCGGCCCGACATCGCTTGACGTCACCCTTGGCCACCATATGTGGTGCCATTTGATAAAATCATAATTGAAATACAATAACGGGAACGAGAATCAACCTTGGTTTTTTGACCGTGACCACAAGATGAGCCAACGATTCGACCGAGACGCGGCACAAACGCGACGCGTCGGTTTTGTCATAATTTTTGCCTTCGCGGCGAAAAAATCTCAGCCCGAAGAAAAAAAGGCGTTGAAAACCAAAGTTCGCGTTTTACCGGCAAATATTGTCATGATTACATTAAATAACATATATAATGATAAAATACTCAGTTATCGGTTATCATGGCATACCTCTTTCGTTCGCGACGAACGCGCGACATTATATTGTCTCGCGAAAAAAACCGAACGCGCGACTTTGTCGCGTCAAATGGTTCTCGCGAACCGAATCTCCAAACGCGGCCGTTCGACAAAACGCGACATAATCGTCAATAATTCAGTCGACCGTTTTATGTCGCGCAAATGAGAATCATTGGCATGCAAGGGAAAAATAACCGCCGCGAAATCGACTCTCAAAATACTTAATCCCAAAGCTTTCAAGGATAAAAAGATTGCCCGAATGGAATTACGGTAAAAAGTCATTGAAATTGAGAATCAATGAATTCGACAAATAATTTTTGTCTTTTGAAGCGTTCAATCCGGCGCTCCCCCGGAAAAACCCGGAGATCGCCGGTTCCAAGGTGTCGTCGGCTCCGTTTCCCGTCCGAAAACCGAACCCGTCGCGGGCCGATTTCCCGAAGGTCCGGAAACGATTTCGGACGGGGTCGCGGCCCTCCGGGGGGGTTTTCGCGCCGTCCGAAAGAAACAAAAAATCCGGGGACGAACGCCACCCCCGGATTGTTTTCCCGAAACGGGACAAACCGTCGTCAAGTCAGCGGAAAGGTTACCCGCAAAGGCTGCAGGAATCGGAATCGCAGGTGAGGAGCGCGCTGTCCGCCGGAGCCCCGTCCTTCCAGAAAGGCGAGAGTCCCCGAAGCTTCTCGACTATGCCGGGGAACTTTTCCATGACGAAGTCGACTTCCTCGTCGGTGTTGTAGGTGCAGAGGGAGAGCCTTATGGATCCGTGGGCCGCCGTGAAAGGCACGCCCATGGCCCGAAGCACGTGGGAGGGCTCGAGGGAGCCGGATGTGCAGGCGCTTCCGGAAGAGGCGCAGATCCCGTAGTGGGACAGATGAAACAGGATGGACTCCCCTTCTATGTACTCGAAACTGATGTTGGTGGTGTTGGGGAGTCGGTTGACCCTGTCCCCGTTCACCATGGAATGGGGGATCTTCAAAAGACCTTCCTCGAGCTTGTCGCGGAGGGCCTTCACGCGAGTGTTCTCCTCGGGCAGGCGCTCCCCGGCCAACTCGGCGGCCTTTCCCAGTCCCACGATGTAGGGGACGTTTTCGGTGCCGCCGCGGCGTCCGTGTTCCTGATGCCCCCCGACCATGAAGGGGGAGAACTTCAGGCCCTTTCTCACGTAAAGGGCGCCTATGCCTTTGGGGGCGTGGATTTTGTGGCCGGCCATGGAAAGCATGTCAATCTTGGAATTATTGAGGTCCATGGGTATCTTCCCGATGGCCTGGACCGCGTCGGTGTGGAAGATGACGCCCCTCTCCCGGCAATGTCCCGAAATCTCCTCTATGGGGAAGAGGACGCCGGTCTCGTTGTTGGCCCAGTGGAAGCTCACGAGGGCGGTGTCCGGGGTGAGGACGCGGAGGAACTCCTACATGTCCAGTCTCCCCAGGCCGTCCACGCCAATCTCCGACACCCGGTATCCGAGGCGGCGCAAAAGGGAGACGTTGTTGACGATGGCCGAGTGCTCGACCCTGCTGGTTATGAGGTGTTTTTTGTCGGGCTGGGTGCGGAGGGCCGTCCACAAAGCCGCGTTGTCGCTTTCCGTCCCGCAGGAGGTGTAGATGATCTCCTCCGGCGTCGCGCCCAGGAGATCGGCCAGGCGCTGTCTCGCCAGCCTCAGATGGGACGCGACCTCCCCTCCCTTGAAGTGCATGCTGGAGGGATTGCCGTAAAGGTCCTTGAAAAAGGGGACCATGGCTTCGAAAACCAGGGGATCCACCTGCGTGGTGGCGTTGTTGTCAAAATAAATTGTTTTCATGATATTTTGGCCTTCTTCGGAAGGTTAAGTGATTTGACGCGTGTCGTTTTGAAATAATCGCGCGTTTTCGGGGCCTCGGAAAGAAAAACGGGCCCTTGGGAAAACGTCTTCGTCAAGGCGCGTCCGGCTGAAACCGGACGGAAAAAGGTTTAAACCGCGCGGTCAAAAGGGGAGTCGGCGGACTTTCGACTTCACCGCCCCCTCCGTCGCGACGCTGGTCCCGGGGGAAGGGAGCTCGATTCCCCCACCTTCGGGAAAACGCTTTCAAGCGTGAAACTCTTTCACGGTTATTTCTTTGTCCACCAAGGCCCTGAGCCTCTCCGTCACGAAATCGGCGAGGGTCGCCTTGGAAGCGGGGCAACTGGCGCAGGCGCCCTTCAGGGTGACCAGGACCTCGTGGCCTTCCACGTCCACGAGCTCTATGTCCCCGCCGTCCCTCATGAGGGCCGGGGCTATTTCGGTGTTTATGGCCTCTTCGATGAGTTTTATGCGTTTCAGGGCCGTCATGCGGGTCGGTTTCGCCGAGCCGTCCGGGGAGGCCGCGACCTGTTGATGGAGGATCTTGGCCAAAAGTTCTTCCAGCCCGGGCTTGCACTGGCCGCAGCCGCCGCCCGCTTTGGTGAACTGCGTTATCTCCTCGACCGTGGTCAGGCGGTTGGTTTTGACGACCTTCTCTATCTCGACGTCGGTCACCCCGAAGCACTTGCAGACGAGTTCCCCCTGGGCGCTTTTCACGGGGACGCCCCTGTAGTTCGCCACGGCGGCCTCGAGAGCCTCCTGGCCCATGACCGAACAATGCATCTTCTCCCTGGGGAGACCGCCCAGATACTCGGCTATGTCCTGGTTGGTAATGGCCAGGGCCTCGTCCAAAGTCTTGCCCTTTATCATTTCGGTCAGGGCCGAGGAGGAGGCTATGGCGCTGGCGCAGCCGAAGGTCTGAAACTTGGCGTCTTCTATCAAATCTTTATCTTTATCCACCTGAATGGTGAGACGAAGAGCGTCTCCGCAGGAGAGGGATCCGACTTGCCCCTCCCCGTCTATGCGGGGCACCACGCCCACGTTCCGGGGGTTCTCGAAATGGTCCATCACTCTGTCTGTGTATTCCCACATGATTAAAGGCACTCCTTCAAAGGAAATTGATTCCGAATCGTTTCGCGGCGGCCCCTTCGTCGCCTCTTTGACCGCAACGGACCAACGTGATTATAACCCGAAAAAACGGCGCGAACAACGGAACGCGAAAAATACCGGCGTTCTCCGAAAGGGTTTCCGGGATAACCCTCGCGATTTCGGGAGCCGCTTTCGCGGGTAAAAAAAGCCGGGAAAAAATTCGCGCCAAAACGCGAAAAGCGCCGCGAACGGAAACGCGACAATATGGCGAAACGCGGGGGTCGCGGATTTCGCCGCGCCCGCCGCGAACGAACGCCGCCGCGAACGACCGGAAAGCCGCGCCTGACCGGGGGCGGCGACGAATTTTTCGAGCCGGTCCCGTCATTTGACGGAATGGCCCCCGCGGCGAAAAAAATGATTCCGGGACAAAGGCGCCAAAGGTCCCGCGACCGCGCGCCCTCTCATTGGAAAAGTAATCACGATTCGGGCTCCGGTCAAGGGAGCGGGGCCGGGTTTCGAGGGGTTTTTCCCTTTTCCGCGAAGGTTTCGCGGCCGTCTTCGCCGTCGCGGTCGTTTCGGCGGCGACGGATTCGCGCGGGAGCGAAAACCGGACGGGAGAGGTCTTTCGTTCGACGAAAAAGGAAGTTTGAAAATGAAGGGAAAAAGCGACTCGGGAACTGCCGGCGAAGCGGGGGAAGAGCGTCTCATTGTACCGGAAAACCGACGTTTTTCGAAAGAGACCGTTTTAAGGGATAAAAAGGGCGGGGCTTTCCCGCTTGGCGACATCATCTAGAAGACATCGCGGAAGGCGACCGCGCGCGGGGTGGTTTCGCTCGCCCGGTCGGCGCGCGGCCGCGAAAGGAAAAAGCCCGGCGACGGGGAGCGATCTTTCGGGGATCGCCCGCGCGTCGCCGGGCTTTCGACGTGTGACAAAGGCCGTCCGGAGCCGGCGGGGGTTCCGCGGTCAGGGGGGACCGCGCCCCTTAAGACCCGCTCTTCCCCCGGGCGGCCCCGGGACGGTGTTTGGGCATGACCGCCGCGGGGGTTAAGGGCTTTTCCCGGAGGACCGGCAAATTATCGCCCGCGCCCCTCGCGACCGGGTAGTTGGGGCGGCCGCGGGACAGATGGCTCGGGACCGGGACCATGGGCATTTCCCTGGGTTTCGGGAACCCGGGAGCCTGTCTGACCGCCGGAACCGGGGGCATCGGCCTTCTGATGACCTTTCCGCCCCCGCGCCTCGGGACCGGAACCCCGGCCGCGGCCCGCATCTCGAGAGGCCCCGGGGCGACCCTCCCGACGGGAAGCCGGGTTTTGGCCCCGCGGGAACGGGCGTTGCTTTCGACGGGGGTCAGGGAACGGGCCTTGAGGACCGGGGGACCCCCTTTGTCTCTCGCGGCGGGCACCCCGGCCGCCGGGACTTTCGCGGGGGGAGCCGTCATCATCCTGAAGACCGGGGGCTTGGAATTGAAACGGTGCGCCGGCACCTCGCTGAAGGGGCGTCTCAAGGGAAAGGACGGCAGGGGATGCGTTTTGGGGGTCTGGGGCCTGGCCCTGGTCGCGGGGCTCCGCCC
>JAITKT010000078.1 GCA_031278225.1 Deltaproteobacteria bacterium | reverse complement strand
GATCTTCGCGTGGCCTACGTGAAAGAGGTGGGAAGAAAAGTCTGCGCGGCGGGGAATTTGGAGGGCGGGGGGCGGAGGGAAACGCCCCCGGAGGAAAAACGGAGGCAAGAAAACCCTCGCGCGGACGAAGCGCCGGCGTGACGGGCGGGGGAATCCGGGGGAAGCGGGGGAAGGCCCGAGACGGGTTTTCCGACGCGAGTTCGAAAAAACGCTTCCGCGCGTCGCGTCCCCGCGAATGGGTCGAGCGGGGAGAATCCCCCGGTAAAACCGTCAGTCTAAAATTTTCTTGATGAACCGATTGATGATCCGTCGATTGGGAGGCTCAATATCAAACGCGGTTAAAATTATTTTTTGCGTTTCCGTGAGCGGTTTATTCGGGTGGAACGCGTCGTCCGCGCCCCAAACCGCCCGAAGTTTCGCCATTTGCCTCAAGACTTTGCGGCGGGAGAGCACCCGACACAATCCGGATTCCGTCATCACGCGATTCACGCGAGAATCCAAGACCAAGGCCGCGAAAGCGACCGTTGATTTGTCCCCGAATCTTTCGTCCTTTTCCTTTGACGGCGAAAGCGCGTCCAGTTTTTCAAAATAATTTTCCAACGCGTGTCCGGTTTGGATTTTGGCGATGTGCGAATCATAAGCTTCCTGAACGTTGATCGTCACTTGATTGGTTATGAGGACCAGCCAGTTGTTCAGGCACACCAATTTCGGAGAGTCTTCGGTTTTTGTCAGGAAAGTCTCGATGAACATTTTGCGATCTTTTGCCGAAAGCTTGTCATTCACGAATAATTCCGTCAGTTCATTCACGGCGTTGTCAAGCATCATCTTGGTTTCCGAGTCTTTCATGCGGTCCAAATACACGTGCGCGTGAAGATTGCGCGAATACCATCTCTCGTTCCAAGTCATGCCTCTGACTCCGTCATGATTCGCGCGGATGACGGTTGAGGGTGATTGGAAATAGTTGCCGTTTATGATTACGTCTATTATTTTGACCGAATTTTGATCGGTTGGCGGAACATTCGAAATAAATTTTGTTTCCGGTATGGCGCCGTATTTTTCCAATGTGTTTTTGACGTTGACACCGAAGGAGTTCACCACCCATATGTCGGAAGAGTTCGCGGCCGTTTTGAATTCTTTGAGAGCGGCCCCAATCGACGAAACGTTATTCAAATTTCCCCTGCTCGAGGCGAAGCATACGGGGGTTTTCGAGTTTCTTCCCCAAAGCACGCGCATGGGTTTCGAGAGGGATCCCTTGGCGGACCGGGTTTCGCGGTATTCGGACGGAGAGTTGTTTTTGACGTAAAGGGGAACCGAATCCGAGTCAAAGGCCGCGAATTGTTTTTCATTGACGCGGACCGACCATTCGCGAAAAAACTTTTGGCATTCTTCGCGATTCAACCTCGGGAGCGGTTCGGGTGACTTTTGAGACGATGATTTTTCCATGGGATATGTCAGATATCGTTCCATGAAGTCTTCGAGTTTCAACTCTTCTTTGCCGTCATGGACGAGAAAGGCGGCCAACGCGAATATTCTTTTCCAATCATTCGGAAAAGCCTCTCGCAAGGTCTTGAGCAAGCCCGTCGAAACCGCCAAGTCATGAAGAAAGTAAGTAAGTCCGTATTTCACCCGGTCACCCCCGATCGGCGCGTTTTCGCGATTTTCGACGGTTCCCGACGGTTAAACGTCCGAAACACCGTTCGCGGTTTCGCGCCTTCTCCCCTCGCGGTTTCGATTCCCGGCGAAAAATCCCGCGAAAACTTTTGGAAAACACCGGTTTCCCCGAATTTTCAAGGGCCGCGGCGAAAGAAAAATGAGCCGGCGCGGGAACAGTCGGCGGCGCGGAACGTTCGCGCGCGAAACGCGTACGGCGGGATATTTCGCGCGTCAAAGCCGTCATTTCAACGTTTCCTTGATGAAACGATTGACAAGGGTTCCGTTCGGAATGGCGATACCGAACGGAACCAAAATTTCTCTTTGCTTATTCGTCAACGGTTTCGGGTAACACGCGCCGTCGACGTCCATGAACGCCCGAAGTCTCGCCATTTGCCTCGCCGGCCGGCCGCGCGCGAGGTCTTCTCCGAACGTCGCGTCGGACATCGCGCGGCGCGCCCGGGAATTCAACGCCCGGGCGACGAAGGCGACGGTCGCGATGTCCTCGAATCTTTTGTGGTTTCCCTTCGTCGATTCGGCCGACCAGCGAGGCGCGCCGAGGTTTTCGAAATATTTTCGAAAGGCTTTTTCGGCGCGTTTTTCGGCCATGCGCGGGTCGCGAGCTTCCCCCGCGTCAATCGCGCGATTGGAGACCGGTGTCGGCCGGCTGTCCAAACACGCGACTCCCCGATTCCCGTCGGCGTCTTCCGCCAATGGTTCTCCGAGCGCGGCGCGTTCGTTGTGTTTTAAGGCGCGATCCCGTTTGGAATCGGACAGACATGTGTGTTCGCGTTCGCCGTTTGCTCGGGTCGTCACGGATGTCACGCGGGTTCACCTCCCGAAAGCGGGATTTCGTCGCGAAAGACGAAAAAGAAAAGTTTTTTGTTTTTAAAAAAACCGGAGCCGAAGGACCGTCGGACCGTCGGGCGCGTCTTGGTTTCAACGGCAAAAGCGATCCCGCGGACGAAACCAAAAAACCGGAAAGCGGGGATTTTCCCCGTTCGTTTTCGCGCGCTCCCTTCGACGAAAGAATCGGGCGGAAGGAGCACTTGGGTTTTTCACCCCGAGGGAAACAGTCTCTCTCCCCGCTCGCGGCCGGCGGTGAAACGGAGGACGGTGCCCATGGGGAGCCACACCCCGTCCCCCGTGAGAACGGTTCTGTCGTCCCTCGTGACGCGGATGGGGCAATCGTCCCCGGCCCCGGCCAGTCTCGCGAGATTGGTCATGTGGCGGGCCATGATGGCCGACGCGTCCTGAACGAGGGCGTTCAGGCTGTGACCGTCCAAGAGCCTGTCCGGGAGGAAGGCCCGGTAGGTCTTGAAATCCGGGAGGGAAACTATGTCCACCCTTCGGGTCAGGGAGACCATGGAGGCGGCGGCTCCCGTCGCGGACGCCACCTCGTAGCGCGGGGGAGCGAGGATCCTCGCCCGCAGGTATTTCTGGAGCCAGGGCACCAGAACCCCGGCCGGGGCCCCGAGGAGAATGACCGGGGCGTCCAGGGAAAAGTTGACGTTCAGGGCGCCCCGCCTGTTGGCTATGGCCCTCCCCAGAAGACCCTTTTCGGAAAAATCCTTGGGGGAGTGCGGGACCCCGTCCTCCGTTAAGGCCCTGTCCACGATCTGCATGGTGAGAAGCTCCCCGAACTTGTGCATCACGGCCCTCGAAAACTCCTCCGGGGACATTTGCCTCGTCATCCCCAAAAGTTGGGCGGCCTTGAGGGAGGCCTCCGGAACGCCCTCCTTGAAGAGCCCCAGGACCGAAAGGGCGTCCGTGGGGGTGAAGGCCGAGACGAGGATGGAAGGGTGGGAGAGAAATTTGAGTCCGGGGAAGAGGTGACCCCTGAAGAGACAATCGTCGTGGTAGTCGAAAAAGGTCAGGGGGTTTTTGGCCTCGAGGAGTTCTATAATTTCTTTTTCGTAATCGTTCAGGCCGGAATCCGGGGGGAGGTTGGGAACGAAGAAGCGGCACAGGATGGTGTCCACGAGCTTGTGTCTCGCCCCGGGGGACATGTCCTCAATGATTTTGGGGTGTTTTTCCGCGAGACGGCACAGGGGAAGCACCCTTCTCGGACCGAGGAGGATGTTCCTCTCGTCGTCGAAATCCACGAGGGAATCTCCCCCGAGTCCCCTCGTGGTGGTGTCCACCGCCTCGACCATGGTGGTCCAGTGGCCGACCACGGCCCCGTTGACGTTGGTTTTGGGTCTTCCGTCCCTGAGGTAGGCGAGATCGGACGTGGTTCCCCCCACGTCCAGGATCCAGAGGTCCTTTTCCGAGGGTTCCAGAAAACCCTTGGCCAAAATCTTGGCCCCCAAAAGCCCCGCGGCCGGACCCGAAACGACCGTTTCAATGGGTCTTTCCCTGGCCCAGAGTTCCGAGGCGAGGTCCCCGTCACCCTTGACGACCATCAGGGGAACCTCGAGGCCCAGGCCGGAGAGCGATTGTTTCACGGCCTCGAGGAGCTTTTCGATTATGACGACGAGACCGGCGTTCAGGGCCGCGGTCGCCGCCCTCCTGGCCGCCCCGAGCTCCCCCGTGAGGTTTTGGCCGAGGGTGACGGGTTGGTCGAGTCCTTTGGTCTCCCGTTCGATGAGGGTCGCGGCCCTCATCTCGTGGAGGGGGTTTTTTATGGAAAAGAAGCCGGAGATGGCCCAGGCGCTCACCTCGGATTTGGCCTTCCTTATCCCCTCCAGGAGTTTCGCCTCGTCCAGGGGACGGACCTCTCTTCCGTAGTAGTCGTGACCGCCCCCGACGAAGATCGGAAAACAGGCGGGAAGTCTTTGGACCATGTCCAGGACTATGTCCTGGGTCTCGTCGAACCCGATCATCACGAGCCCGACCTTGCGGGATTGTCCCTCGGCGATGGCGTTGGTGGCGAGGGTGGTGGAGATGTTCACGGACTTTATTCGCGCCGCGATCTCATCCCTCCGGTCCTCCGTGAGGTCCAGAAGCTTCGCGATGGCCCCCCTTATCCCGATCGACAGGTCGCGATGGGTCGTGAAGTCCTTGGCGCTCAGTATCACCCGGTTTTTTTCGGGGTCGTAGAGGACCGCGTCCGTGTTGGTGCCTCCGGTGTCCAGGCCCAACACCAACGAACCCGGGGAACCCCGGGAATCCGGCGAAGATTGGGAATCCCGCGCGTCCGGGGCGTCCGGGAAGCCCGGGGAACCGGCTCCGCGTTCTTCCGGGGAGTCAGGATTCGGCATCGTAGAGAAAGACCCCGGGTCTTTCGGGGTGTTTCCGGAACCTCGTCTCCAAAAGTTCGGGGAGATCCGCGTAGGGGGTGAAGATGAGGTCGCCCGGGACCAGAACTTCTTTTCCCAGGAAAAAGAAACAGTCGAAGACGCAGCGGGCGCTCTTGGGGGAGAGTCCCGAGACTTCGGGCGGTTTGTCTTCCCCCGCGGGTTCCGTTTTCCCTTCCGCGGCGGCCCCGGAAGACGAGCTCCCGGTGACTTCCGCTTCCGCCGGGCCCCGGAGTTCCTCGGCGAGGCTCTTTCTCTTGGCCTTGGCCTCCGCGAAGAGCCTTTCGGAATCGTCGCTCTGGAGTTCGCCCAGGGTCCAGAGGGCCAGGGACAAATGAGGCACGAAGGTGACCGTGGTCCTGGGTGGCCCGGACTTGTCGGAGGTTTCCCTGACGGGTCGGATGGGCTGGGCCACGATGGCTTTCTTGATGTCCTCTATGGCCTCCTCCTTCTTCGGGGGAAGGGCGAGGTTCGCGGGGTCGAAGACCGGAAGACCGTCCTTCAGGGTGGCGAGGGACCTCAGGAAGTTCTGGGGTTCCCCGACGAGGAGGGGCACGCTTCCCTTCTTGAAGTCGGCCCTGAGGTCGATGTTCATCGGGGGGTTCCGGACCTCTTTCTGATTGGGATCGGCGAAGAAAGCGACGCATCTCTCCCAGGAGGGCCAGGAAACGTAGTGAACGGTCTCGTCCCCGGGACACACCCTTTCCCGGGGAAAGATGTCCGGAAAGATGACCAGGCGTCCGTTTTGAATGCTCATGTGGGACCTTTGAAATACGCGGGCCGGACGGGGCGTCGTAACCGATCGTCCGGAAATGATGTCGATTCGGCGGGCCGCGCGGGACGGGCATCCTTTGGGAACCTTCGTTCCCTTTCCGGAAACCCCTTCGGACCCCCTCGCGGTTATTTTCGGCGGTGAACGCGCTTTCGGAATGATAACCCAAAAAACGACAAAAAGTTAACGGTTTCCCCCGGTTGTTTTCGAAAACCCGCGTTCGGGCGCGGAAAAAGAAGGAAAAAGCCCGCCGTCGGCCCCTTCCGGCCTTGGGGATTTCCCCCGCGCTCCTCCAATGGGTTCGGCGCGGGGGTTCGGTGCGGCGGGGTCGGATTCGAATGTCCCCGGGCGCCCCCGACCCTCTTTTCGGGGGATTCGCCCCCGGAAAGAGGGTCGGGGCGGAGGGCCTCCCCCGAAATCGCCTTTGGCTTTCGGGGGTCTGGAATTTTACGCGGAAAGAGGGGAAAATCACCGGGAAGGCCGCGGGCTTTTCGCGGTTTCGGGTTTGACGGACCCCGGGCCGGTTTTTCCGGGGGAGGGGGAGCGGATGGGCATTCTCTCCAAAGGCTTCTATTTCAAGGGCAAGAAGGGCTTCGAGACGAAATCCCTTTCCCCGAAAAAGGTCATCGCGCGGACCCTCGTCGCCTTCGCGGTGACGGTCGCGCTTCTCGCGGGGGCCCTCTTTCTTTTCAAAAACAAGTTCATATTCTACCCCAGGAAGGGGATCGAACTCACTCCCGCGTCCATCGGGTGGGAGTTCAAGGACCTGTTTCTGGACTCGGTCGGGGGAAACAAAATAAACGCCTGGCACCTGCCCGCCCCCGCGGGAGGGGAGACGGTGATCCTTCTTCACGGAAACGGGGGAAACCTCACCGAGATGATCGGGAGGATCATAAGCTACCGCAAGAGGGGTTTCGGGGTCATGGCGGTGGATTACCAGGGCTTCGGGCTTTCCGGGGGCTCCCCCTCGGAGCGGGCGGCCTACGGGGACGCCGAGGCGGCCTGGGATTACCTGACCGAAACCCTGGGCGCGGATCCGAAAAAGATCCTGATCCACGGGTTTTCCCTGGGGGGCGGCGTGGCCTCCCATCTGGCCCTTGCCCACAAAGAACACGAAAACCCCCTGGTCCTCGATTCGACCTTCACGAAAATAGAGGACGTCGCGAAGCTCCGGGGATTTCCCGCGAGCTGGGCGGGGGCCTTGGTCCTGGGGGACGAGTTCGACACCCTGTCGAGACTTCCGGAACTCCGCCCCTCGACCTTGGTCGTTCTCCACAGCCCGGACGACGAGATAGTCCCTTACGAGCTCGGGGAGAAAATATTCGCGGCCTACTCCAACGGACCCAAGGAATTCGTCGAGCTCGAGGGGGGACATCTCGATTTTTACCTGAACCAATGGAGGTACGCGGCCGCGACGGACCGGCTCTTCCCGTCCGGGCCCGGGGCCCCCGCCGGGGCCCCGGGGACGGAGGGCGACCCGAACGCTCCGAACGCTCCGAACGCGGGGACTGACCCGAAAGCCG
>JAITKT010000355.1 GCA_031278225.1 Deltaproteobacteria bacterium | reverse complement strand
GGTGTTCGGCGTTTTTTTCGCCTTCTCCCGAGAGCGGACCTCGACGGCCCCGAAACGCCTGCGGCCCCGGGTGACGAAGAGCCCGCGGGGAAGGCTTCGCGCTCGCGACTTTTCGCCCGCGACTCGGCCGCCGGCGACCGGTGATTGTTTCGCGCCCGCGCGGCGAAAAGAAATCCCGATTGGGGTTTTGGGTCGCCTCAGTCGAAATCCTCGTGCAGAAGAAAATCCACGGGCTGAATGGAGAGGGTGTCGGGATGGATGGAACTTATGATGTTGCGCTTGGGTTTTCCCGTCAAGGGGTCGATCTCCGAGATCTCCACCAGTTCGCCGCCCCGGAATCCGCCGTAGCCGTCGGACTCGAGGAGCCTCGCCTGGGGAAGGGCCTTGGCGGTGTCGGGGGTGTGGCGGGCGAGGGCGATCTCGTGGGTGTCGAGGATGAGGACGCTTCCGGCGGGCCAGGGTCCCACGAAGCTCACGAAGGACTTGAGAACGACCGGGTCCAACTGCTTTCCGGCGTTCTCCATGAGCTTCAAGAGGGCATCCCTCGGGGAGAAGGGCTCGGGCCTCCAGGGCCTGGAAGAGGTCAGGGCGTCGTACTGGTCGGCCACGGCTATGATCCTCCCGAAGAGGCTCAAGGGTTCTTCGGGGTTCCCGACCTTGGGGTAACCGCTCCTGTCCACCCCCATGTGGTGCTCCCCCGCGGGACCGAGGACCAGTTGCTTCAGGCTGTGGCCGGCGTTCAGGCGGATGATGTTGTAGACGCTCGCGAGGGAATGATTGCGCACGGCTTCCAAATCCCTCCCCTCGAGTCTCTCCGGGCGGGCGGTGTGGGCCGCGAGGTTGGCTTTCCCGAGGTCGTGGAAGAGACCGCTCAAGCCCAGGTGCTCCAGCATGCCCCTCGACAACCCCAGTTTTCTTCCCGTACCCACGACGAGGACCGCGACGTTCACCGAATGGGTGAAGAGCTGGTCGTCCCGGTCCCTTATGGTGCTCAGGGACAGAAAGACCGCCTCGTCCTCGAACATCAGATCGATTAATTCCTGGACCGCCCTCTTGGATTTTTGGATCCCCGCGATCTTTCCCGACAGAAGCCTGTTGACGAGGTTTCTCATGGCCGTGAGGGTTTGGGAATAGACCTGACGGGCGAGGCGGGAGATGTTTTTGGAGGGGGCCCCCCTCATGGAAGAGGTCTTCCCCATGGTGTCGGGGTCCCCCTCCTCGTCGGGGTCGTCCTTGGCCAGGGCCTGGTCCTTGTCCCTCACGAATTTCACCCAGGGGTGGCGGGCGGAGACCTCTTCCAGCCAGGCCGCGGGTTCCGGGTGGCGGGTCGCGGAGTTGAAGGCGGACATGAAATCGACGATTTCCTTGTCGTCCAGTTTGTCCGCGGACAGGAAGCGGATCCCGTTCAGATTGCGTTCCTGAAAAAACTCCATCATCTTGGCCGAGGTGGTCCACATGGAGGGGGTGTAGACCATCCTCTCGTCGTTCATGTAGAAACGTCCCCTGTAAAGGGTGATGGAGGTCTGGGGAACCTCGTTCCAGGTTTCCTGAAGGACCTCCCTGAAGGTCTTGACGTTGTCCGAGAAGAGTTTGTTGTTGGCCTGATGGATCTTCACCACCTGCAGCAGCCTGAACATGGCGTGAAGAAGGATCTCGCCCCTGCCGGGGCCCCTCCTGGCCATCCTCTCCTTCTCCGGGATCTCCCGCTGGGGAACTTGCGTAGACGCCGGCGAACCCGTTGGCGGACCCTCCCGAAAACCCGTTCGCGGACTCGTGAGCGGAGCCGTTTGAGGACCCGTTCGCGGACCCGTTTGTTCCGTTCTTTGCCGTTCCGCCATTTTGTCCCTCCGTTGCCTCCCGGATTTACCCGCTGCTTTCGATCCCCGCCCTTTTCCCGAAAAACGACCCCCGCCCCGGGGTCTTTTCCCGCCGCCCGGTCGCGCGGAAGACCGGGAGCCGGAATTCATCTTTGTCGCCCGTTGCCTTGGCGCCGGTTTGCCGGGCGCGGGTTGACCGGGCGTCCGCCGGGCGGGTTCGCGACGTTCGCTCCGCGCGTCCCGTTCGTCCCGTTGGTCCCGTTCGTTCCGTTTCCCCCCGAAAACTTGGACCTGTAGCTGTCGGCCTCGGCCTTGGCTTCCCTGCAGGCCCGCCTGAGGCTCCTGAAAAAACTGTTGGAGGCCTTGGCGAGGATCTCCCTGGTGCCGAGATTGGGGGGCATGAGGTGCAGGGCGAGGGCTCCCCCCACCCTGTGGAGCTGGATGGTTTCCCCGGAGATGCCCAAGAGGGAGCGGATGTCTTTTTTCATGAGCATCCTCTCCGCGAAGTCGGCGGCGGCGTAGGAGGAAGCCACCAGTCCCAGGGTGCGGTAGCAGAGAAGGATGAGTTCCGGGGACCTGTTTCTCGAGAGCTCCACGGTCTGGCTCAGGAAATTTATCAGCATCTTCTCCACGGAATTGGACCGGGCCTGACCCAGGAGAAAATAGATCTGCCTCGCGAGGCCGGGCTCGGGTTCGGCGAGGAGATGGGGCATCCCGGTAATGAGGCCGGTGTCGTGCTCCAAAAGAAGACCCGCGGCTATCTCCCTCACCTGTCTCGTGACGTGCCTGGCTCCCCCGGAAAGGAAGGGTATCACCGAACCCACGTCCTTTCCCTCGAACCTCTTGTGGAGATTCACGAGGTCCGCTTGGGAAAGGACGTTGTTGGCGTGAATGGAGGCGGGGAGACCCCCGTGGGGGGCCCTCGCGACTATCGCGTCCAGGAAGGCGTCCTTGATCCGCCGGGGCTTAATCTTGGGAGCGAGGTTAAGAAGGGCGGTTATGGCGTCGACGGGAAGAAAGGAGAGAAATCTCCGAAGAGCCAGGACGTCCTCGTCGGGGAGGCGGGAATCGTCAACCACGTTCGTCGCGCCCTCGAGGACCGACTCGTCCGCCACCCAGCGGGGAAACTCGACTTTGAGTTCCTCCAAGAGAGGATGGGACCTTTTGGCGACCCCCAAAAGCTTTTGAATGAGGGAGAGTATCCCCCGAAACTCACCGGTCGCCAAAGAGTGCCGGACCATGTCCGAGAGAAATCTCAAGACCGGGGCCCTGACCGAGGGGTCGGGGAACTCGACCAGGAGGGCGAGGGTCAGATCCGTTCCCACGCCCGCGTGGCCCCTTCTGGCCTCCTCGGCCAGGAGTTTTTCCATCTCGGCCCTTTCGGCCGAGCTTATGGTCCAGGCCTGGCGTCTGAGGCTCCCGTCCAAAAATTCTTCGTCTTCGTCTTCGTCGTCGGCGTCGTCCCCGATCCCCGTCTTCGGGGGCAGGAGCTTTCCGCTCGGGGGAAACAAGTCCCCGGGGGCGGGAGCTTTGTCCCCGCGATCGCCCAACCAGTTCAGAACGGGACCCGAGATCTTTCCCCTCCCCCTCTTGATCCGGGGAGCGAGCTCGCCCGTCGGGGCCACTATGTATTGGACGTTTTTCATCTCCCTTTCGATGTCCGGGTTTCCCAAGCCCACCTTCAGGGAAGCTATCTCCGTTATGGGGTCTATCTCCCAGAACTCGTTCGCGGTCTTGTACTTTATGAACTGAAAGTCCGAGGTCCACATGGCGGTCACGAGGTCGTCCTCGTCCTCTTCCCTTAGCATCCTGAACTTGTTCATGTGCTCCATCAAGGCCAAGAGTTCTTTCCCGTCCAATCCCTCCAAAAACTCTATCCATTGGACCCCGTCCCTGAAGAAAGGGAATATGACCGCCGATTCCGCGGGGTTTTCCTGCAGGACCTGGATACCCTGAAAGAGGAAGCCGTCCATGTCCACGAAGAGCTTGAGGCTCTCGTTTTCGTCCAAAAAGGCCGTGAACCAGTCCATGATCTTGTCCGCGGAGGCCTGCCTTATCCTGTTGTTGGCCGGGTACAAGCCGCAATTCTTGACCGCCACGGTGAAGATCTGGAGACCGTTTCTCACCTCCGCGGCCAAATCCTTATCCCGCGAGCGGGCGTCGTACCCGGGCCCCGGTGTAGAGGTAACGGGAGGTGTCCCGGGGGTCGCGCCGGTGGCGGAGGCGGGGGGAATTTGAGGGGCCCCCCGGATTTCCGTCCGCCCGTTCCGGGAATCGGTGTTTTTCGTGACTTCTGCCGAGGCCATTGGGAAACCTCGCGGGAAAACCCGTCGTGAACCTCGCGCGCGTTCCCGGACAAAACGGCGCCCGTCTTCAAAGAAGATAAAAAATTGAAAAAAAGGGGAAAAAAGGGAAAAATCGAAGAAAAACGAAAAAACGAAGAAACCGTTCGCCCGGCGAGCGTACCCCGACCGCGCGGGATCGCCCTTCGAAAAAAAGCCGTCAAACGTCGGTCTGTCCCGGGATTCCCCTTGACGATCGGGAAAAAGTCGGCGGGAAAGCGGCCCGGAAGAGCCGGGAAAACACCCCGGGGAAAAGAGGCGGCTCCGGACCCCTCGCCGGGAGTCCGAAAAAGACGATTGTCGCCGCCGCGTCGGAATTCAACGGGAAGCCGGGGGAACCCGGGGGAACCCGGGCGAACCGGGAGGATCCGGGGGAATCCGGCCGGAAACCGGGGAAGCCCCGGGTCGTTCCCGACGGGAAACCCGCCGCCGCCGGGAATATTTGGAAGCGACTCCGCCAAACGGCGCGTTTTTCAGACGAAAACAACACCAATTAGCATCAAATGACTTATTTTCTTTCCGCGGGCGTTTCGAACACCGGACCGCGGGAAAACGCGTTTTTCGAGATAAAAACGCGATTTTGGATTTTTTTTATTTTATCACATGGTTCAATCATTGACAAGATCCGAAATCCGGAGCCGGAATCGGGAAACCCGCCGAAATTTGTCTTCGCCGGTCCCCAACGCTTCCCCGCGACTTTCGGACGCGCCGTTCCCGCGCTTAAACGACGCCGGCTTCGCGGGGAAACGCGAATTGTTTCCCGTTTTCGACGACCCCCCGCGAGAACGCGCGTTCGCGGGAAAAGCATCCGTTCCCGCCGGCCGCCTCGCGCCCCGGAACCGGGGTATCCCCCGGAATGACCACCGGAGACGGGATTGACTCCAACGGGGAAGAGCCTTCCCCAAAAAACCCTTCGCTCCCGGCCCGGTCGGTCGAATCGTCGGGTTATTCGTTTTCACCGCGAAACCGAAGCGGGTTCGCGTCCGCCGACGGCGGGCCGGGCTCCGGCGTTCGAAAGCCGGATCTTTTTCGACTTTTTTCGCGGTTTCAAACAATTTTCTCGCCGCGGTCTTTCCGGGGATTTCCGCCCGGGCGGCTTCGCGAACGTTTCGGCCGCGGGACCTTTCCCTTCGCCGCGGCCGCGTTTCATGACCCGAAGGGATTAGAGCGAACGTTTGATTGCCTTCTTTTCGCAATCCTCTTCGCGCCTCCGGGCCGCGAAAACCCCAAGCGCCCCGGAAAACATTTCCGAACGTTCGATCTTCGCGCCGGACAATCCCCGGGCCTTCGCGAAAAAGCGGGGTCCGGATCCCGGTTTTCTTCCGGTTTTTTCCCGAGGGGTCAAATGCCCCCGGGTCCCCCCGGGACCCCCGCGACCCCCGGGGACCTTTCGATCCCTTTCGACCCCTTTCGACCCCTTTCGACCCTTTCCCGCTCCGGCCGGCCCCCTCCCGGCCCATCCCCGCCCCGGAAAACCGTTCGAGAGCCGGCGTCCCGGCGTCCGCCTTTTTCCCGTTGACAGGGGAC
>JAITKT010000351.1 GCA_031278225.1 Deltaproteobacteria bacterium | reverse complement strand
GCCCCTCCCGGAAGCCCGGGAGCCCGGGAACCCGTCGGGGCCCGGGGCGTTCGCCGTCGCCCCGACCCCGAAAAGTGATTTTCGGAAAAGACCCGCCCGCCGCCGCCCGCTACTTGCGGAGCCCGAGTCTCGCTATCAAATCCCTGTAGCGGTTCACGCTCTTCTTCTTCAGATAGTTCAGAAGCCTGCGCCTCTGCCCCACCAGTTTCAAAAGACCCCTTCTCGAGCAGTGGTCCTTGTGGTGGGTTTTGAAGTGGCCCGTCAGGTTCGAGATCCTTTCGGAGAGGAGGGCCACCTGGACCTCGGTGCTCCCCGTGTCGGTCTCGTGGGCCCGGTGCTCCGCTATCACGCGTTCGGTTTCTTCTTTGGTGATGGACATGTTCACTCCCTGCCCGCCGTTTTCGGCGGTTTTTGGCGGACGCCCGAAGGCGTCCCGAAAACCCGGAAGGGCCGCAAGAAAGGCCCTTCGGGCGCGCGGTTCCGCGGTCCCGGGGGGTCCGCGGGCGATGAAAAAACTTTTTCGGGGGTTCCCGGGGTTTCCAATTTTCCCAGGGCGACGAGATCGCCTTCGGGCCCCACGAGCTTTATCGGGGTCCCCGACGCGAAGGCGGGGAAGGGGGAAAAGGCGTTCGTCGGGTCGGGGGACGGGCTTTTCGCGGGCTCCGGGGGCGGAAAAAGCGGGGGGACGAAGTTTCCGGGGTCGAGGTCGCATGCCCGGAGGGGGCGCCCGTTCGCGATTTCCCCGGTCCCGTAATCGTCCAGAAGACACTCCGGAAAGTGGGGGAGGGCGTCCCTGGGGGAGACGAGACGATTCAGGAGATCGTCCCGGTCAAAGGGACTCCGGACCGCTTCGGACGCGGGGAAGGGGCCCGAGGACTCCCTCCGGAGGCTCGAGAGGGTCCCCCCGGGAAGGCCTAAGGACAAGCCCAAATCCCTCGCGAGGGACCGGACGTAGAAGCCCTTGGAGACCAAAGCCCTAAAGCTTAACACGGGAGGCTCGTATTTTAAAAGGTCGAGGGATTTCAAGACGACCTTTCTCGGGGGGAGGGCGAAGGTTTCCCCCGCCCTGGCCCTCGCGTGGGAGCGGACTCCGAGGACGCTTATGGCGCTCACGTTGGGCGGTACCTGGAGCGTCGGGCCCAAAAATTTTTCGGCCGCGAGGAGGACGGGTTCGATGGATTCGGGGGCGAGGGAGCGGGCGTCGGCGAGGATTTTCCCTTCCGCGTCCAGGGTGTCGGTCGCGAGGCCGAGCTCGACGGTTCCGGAATAGACCTTGTCGAAACCCGCGAGGAAGCCGGAGAGGGCGGTCGCCTTCCCCACGAGGACCAGAAGAAGCCCCGTGGCCGCCGGATCGAGGGTCCCGGCGTGACCGGCCTTTTTGACCCCCAGGGCTTTCATCACGGCCTTCACCACCCCCCGGGAGGTCGGACCCCGGGGCTTGTCCGCGGGGATCAGGCCCGAGAGGGTTTCCCCGCGGGCGAAGGCGGAAGGCGCGCGCGAGGCGGAAGGCCGGGAAGGGGTCATTCTTCGGTCAGTCCGAAGGAGCAGCACTCGACCACCTTGGAGAGAAACCTGGACTTGGCCTGGGTCGCGTGCCGGGTGGGGTCGGTGTAGGCGGCGGCCATCTCGTGGCCCCCTCCCCCGAAGCATTTGGCTATCTCCCGGGCGCTCACCGGGTGCCTCGACCTCAAACTCACCTTGACCTGTCCCCTGCCGTCTTCTTTCACGAAGGCGGCGAGAAGAACCCCGGAAATCCCCCTCGGGTATTCCACGAAGCCGTCGGCGTCCTCGAGGGTGGCGGAGGCCTCCTTCAGCATTTCGCCGGTCAGGAGCATCAGCGCCAATTTTCCCCCGAAATGGAGCTCCAGGGAGGCGAGGGTCTTCTCGAGGAGCTTCATCCTCCTGAAGGTCCAGCTCTGGTTGAGTTTGGCGTTCAGGTACTCGAGATTCCCCCCGAGGGCCACGAGACGCGCGGCTTCGGCCAAGGAGGAGGGGGTGGCGTTGGTCTGGGTGAAGAAGTTGGTGTCCGAGACTATGGCCGCCAAGGCCCCCTCCACGGTCCCCGCGTCGTGACGGCCGCCCATGGCCCGAATGAGCCTGCAGACGAGTTCCCCGGTGCTGGAGGCCCCGGGGTCGTGGAAGAGACCCGCCCGGGACGCGGGGACGGGGACGCTCTTGTCGTGGACGTGGTGGTCGATCACGAGAAAGGGCGGAAGACCGTCGAATTCTTCCCGCGCGAGGTCCGGCCAGACCCTGTCGGGGCCGTGGCAGTCAACGAAGATCAGAAGGTCGAATTCCTTCAAAAACCAGGGGTCCGGACGCGCGACCCGGAAGAGTTCCGGGGGCTCCAGAAGAAAGGTGAGGTTCGAGGCCACGAGACCGGAGGTGCCCACGAGGACGTCTTTTCCCGAAAGCCGGAGAAAATGCCCCAGGGCCGCGGCGGAGCCCAGGGCGTCCCCGTCGGGGTTGAAGTGGCCCAGGACGAGGATCTTTTCCGCCCCGAGGATCCTCTCCGCGAAGGCCCCGTCGGGAACGATTAGACCGTTGTCCAAACCGGCGTCCGACCCGTTTCCCGGAACCGTTCCCGTTTCGGGGCCCGTTTCGGTTCCCGTTTCGGGGCCCGTTTCGATTCCCGTTTCGATTCCCGTTTCGATGCCCGGAACGATTCCCTTTTCGGGAACCCGGGTCGTTTTGTCCGCGGGGAAAGTCGTCATGACGATTCCTCCCCGTCGTTCCGGGGCGTTCCGCCGCGAAGCGGCCGCTCCCGAAACGCCGTCGTTTCCGTTTCCCCGGAATCCGAAGACCCGGTTTCCGCCGCTTCGTCCGCGGCGTCCGCGGCGTTCGGGGCGTCGCTTTCCGGGGAGTCCGTTTCCGGACGCGTCGCTTTGTCCAGGGCCAGGAGCTCCGCGATCCTTCCCGCGTGGCCCGGGTTCTGGTCGAAAACGAAGCTGATGTCCGGGGTGTGGCGGGGGTTAACGCCCCGGGCCAGAGAAGTTCTCACGAAGCTTTTGGCCCTGTCCAGGGCCTTTTTCGCCTTGTCGGCGTCGGCCCCGGGGTCGAGCAGGCTGTAAAAGATCTTCGCGTGCCTCAGGTCCTCCGAAACCCTCGCGCGGGTTATGGTGACGCCCCTGAGCCTCGGGTCTTCCATCTTCGTCAGGAACAGGGTCCCCACGAAGTCCAAAATCCGCTTTTCGGTCTTTTCCCTTCTTCTTCCGCCGTTTTCGCCCATCCTGTCCGCCCGTTCACCCCAAGTTGAGGCATTCTATGTGAGAATCCGTCACTTCCGCGTCCGCGTTCGTTTCCACGAAATTCTCCATGCGGGTGAGAACGCTCGTCAAAATCCTCGCGTCCGAACCGCAGACCGCGAAACCGAGGGTCGCGCGGCAAACGGAGTCCTGCTCCCCCACCTCGGAGGCCGCGGCGTTGAATCTCGCCCGGACCCGCCCGATGACGCTTTTTATGACCCTGCGTTTGTCTTTGAGACTCGCCGCGCCTTCCATGAAAAGCGTCACTTCCAAAATGCCCACGACCATTGTGACCTCGGACCCTCGAAAAGACCGTCCCCGGGGCTTCGCGAAATCCCCCGGAAAAAGCCCCCGGGGCGAAATCCCTTTGAAAATTCGCGGCGAAAGGCCCCCGCGGATCCCGTTCGGGCGGGAGTCGCGGCCGGTTTCATAACCGCGGGAACTTAAACAGGATATAGGAAAAACCCGGAAAAGTGAAAACCCCGGGAGGGGGATGCCCCGGGAAAACCGGAAAAGAAAAACGAAAATTGACGAAAACGCCCGGGAAAACCGGGGAAAAAAACAAACGAAGCCCCGGAAAAACCCCCTTGGCGACAACCGAATCGTCAAAAAATCCGCCGTTCCGAAGGGGAGCCGCGGCGTGAGCCCGCGGGACCCCGTCGGTCCCCGCGAACGCGCGGGGGGAAACGACGGTGAAAATCGAAAAAAAGCGAAAAGCCGCGCGAAAGCGAGGGAAAAACGAAAAACGGGAAGGTCCCCCCCCGCGGGTGGATTCGGGAAAACCAAGGGGGAAGCCCAAAGGAACCGGCCCTTTGTTCCCGCGGGGGGCGGGAAAGGTTCCCCCGGGGCCGGCGGGCCCGGGGCCGGCCGGCGGACGTTCCGGGGGCCGGCGTCGGGGGGTTTGGTCTCAGGCCGGTTTCTTTTCCTTGGATTCCCCGGGGTTTTTGGCCCTTTCCGCCTGCTGGCGGGAGACGGCCTGGTTTATGAGCTCGACCGTGGCCTTGGTCTCTTCCACGGCGTAGCACTCGATGCGGTCGCCCACGGCTATGCCGCCGAAGTTTTCGAGACCGATGCCGCACTCGTAACCCTCGAGGACCTCGCGGACGTCGGATTTTTCTCTCTTCAAGGTGCCGATCTTGCCGTCGTAGACGATTTCGGAGCCCCGGTGGACCCGGGCCTTGTGGCCGCGGATGATTTTCCCCTGGGTCACGGCGGAGCCGGCCACCTGGCCGACCTTGGTGATGGTGAAGACCATCCGGACCTCCGCCCACCCCACGAGGTTTTCGTTCTTGATGGGGTCGAGGAGACCGGCCATGGCCTCCTTCAGGTCGTCAAGGAGCTTGTAGATGACGTCGTAATAACGGATCTGGACGGACTCGGCCTCGGCGGCGTCCTGGACCCTGCCCGCGGAGGGCTTGAGGCCGAAGCAGATGATGAGGGCGTTGGAGGCGGCGGCCAAAGTGACGTCGGTTTCGGTGACGGTCCCGATGGCGCCCCTTATGACCGTTATCTTTATCTCCGGGGTGGAGAGTTTGCCTATGGCGTCGAGAATGGCTTCGAGGGAGCCCTGGACGTCGGTCTTGAGGATGAGGTTCAAGCCCTTCACGGCCCCGGCCTTGATGTGGTCGAAGAGGTTTTCCAGGGTGAGCTTGGTGCTCTTGACCAAAGCGTTTTCCCGGTGTTTGGTCGTCCGGTGCTGGGAGACCTGGCGGACCTGCTTCTCGTCCTCCATCACTATGAATTCGTCCCCGGCCCCGGGGACCCCGGAGATGCCCTGGATCTCCACGGGGACGGAGGGACCCGCGGACTCTATTCTTTTGCCCCGGTCGTCCAGGAGGGCCCGGAGTTTTCCGTGGTGGACGCCGCAGACGTAGGCGTCGCCCTGGCGGAGGGTGCCCTCTTCCACGAGCAGGGTCGCGACCGCGCCCCGGCCCTTGTCGAGGCGGGCCTCTATGATTCTGCCCCTCGCGGGGCCCCCGACCCTGGCCCGGAGGTTCAGGAGGTCGGCCTGGAGGAGGATCATCTCCAAAAGCTCGGGGACCCCCTGACCGGTCTTGGCGCTGATGTCGCAGAAGACCGTGTCGCCTCCCCAGGCCTCCTGGGTCAGGCCCAGTTCCATCATCTGCCTGCGGATGCGCTCGGGGTCGGCGCCGGGCTTGTCGATCTTGTTGACCGCGACGATTATCGGGACCTTGGCGGCCTTGGCGTGGTCCGCGGCCTCCCGGGTCTGCGGCATGACCCCGTCGTCGGCGGCGACGATTAAGATGACGAGGTCCGTCACCTGGGCCCCCCTGGACCTCATGGAGGTGAAGGCCTCGTGGCCCGGGGTGTCGAGGAAGGTGATGCGGCGGTCCCCGACCTCCACGTCGTAGGCGCCTATGTGCTGGGTGATGCCCCCGGCCTCGCCCTCCTGGATCTTGGATTTCCTTATCCTGTCGAGGAGGGAGGTCTTCCCGTGGTCCACGTGGCCCATGATCGTCACGACCGGGGGCCTGGGGCGGGTCTCGTAGTCCTTGACGTTTCCGGGGAGGCTCAGGAGCTCCTCCTCGTCGAAGGAACTCTTCTCCACCTCGTAGCCGAACTCCGCGGAGACCAGGAGCGCGGTGTCGAAGTCCAGGGACTGGTTCACCGAGGCCATGACCCCGAGGCTCATGAGTTTCTTGATGATGTCCCCCGCCTTCAGGGCCAGCTTGCGGGCCAGTTCCGCGACCGTTATGGCCTCGTCGACCTTGATGCGCCTCTTGATGGCCTTGGGGGTCGTGATCTCGGTCTTGGCGAGGTTCTTTT
>JAITKT010000270.1 GCA_031278225.1 Deltaproteobacteria bacterium | reverse complement strand
CCGGGATCCGCGTGGACGGGGTGGACGTCGCCAAGGGACTCGCGAACATCGGGGGGGACCCGGAGACTTACCTGAAGGTACTCGCGATATTCGTGAAGGACGTGAACGAGAGGATCCCGGTTTTCAAAAAAGAGGCGAACATGGAAAACATCCGGGATTTCCAGCTCCAGGTCCACGCCATCAAGAGCGCCGCCGCGAACATAGGGGCCGCTGAGCTCTCCGGGGAGGCGAAACGTCTGGAGGAAGCCGCCATGAACGACGACCTCGACGCGATAAACGGGGACGGTCCCGGGTTCCTCTCTCTCTTGACGGAGATTCGGGACAACATCCAGGCCTCGCTGGGGAAGGACCCGACGGAGACCGACGCCGCGGTCGCGGGACCCGCCGGAAAAGTGAACATAGAAAGGGAGATCCTGGTCACTTTGAAGGAAGCCATAGACAGCCGCGACATAGGGACCATTGACAAAATTCTCTACGGGCTCTCCACGAGGGAGAACGACGACGAGACCAAAGAGACGATAGACCGCATTTCAAACCACGTGCTGCTCGCAGACTATGACGAGGCCGGCCTTTTGGTCAGGATCCACCTTTCAAGGGAATCTCGAGTCATATGAAACCTCAAGAAAACCTCCTGCCCCGGAAGCGCATCATGATAGTGGACGACAACGCCACGAATCTCATGTTCGCCAAAACCGCCCTGTTCGACAGGTTCGACGTCTTCACCGTG
Source organism: Deltaproteobacteria bacterium (assembly GCA_031278225.1). Lineage (GTDB taxonomy): Bacteria > Desulfobacterota > Desulfarculia > Adiutricales > Adiutricaceae > JAITII01. The sequence continues at coordinate 3,362 of JAITKT010000270.1, read as the reverse complement.
CCCTCGGCGGCCAAGATGTTCAACCTGCTTCCGAGTTCGTCCCCCGACCTCATACTTTTGGACATCAGCATGCCCGAGATGGACGGCTACGAGGCCCTGAAGATTCTGAAATCCAAGGAGGAATGGAAAAACATCCCCGTAATCTTTCTCACGGGAATGGACCAAGCGAAGGAAGAGACCGACGGTCTGGCCCTGGGGGCCATTGACTACATTTACAAGCCCTTCGAACCCCGGCTTTTGAAAAAGAGGATAGAGAACTACATCCAGCTCGCGGAACTGAAAGACACCCTCGCCAAGAACGATGTCCGGCTCACGGACCGGAACAAAAACCTGGACATCCTCCTGACCCTCAAAAACAAAAGCTCGAGGGAGCTCTGCGTTTCGATCTTTTCCGTCCTGAGCGACATGGTGGAGAACCGCAACCACAAGATTCAGACCAAAAGGGGACGCACCCGGGACTGGGTGAAGATCCTGATCGACGCCATGCTCGAGCGGGGGGTCTACAAGTCGACCCTGGAGTCCTGGAACATGGAAGAGGTCGCCATGGCGGCGGAGCTCCACGACCTGGGGAAGATAGAGATCCCCGAGGCGCTGATACTCAAGAAATCCCGCCTGACCCCCGCGGAACTCGAGGTGGTGAAAAAGCACACCATCTACGGCGAACTCATGCTGGAGAGGATGGGCACCCAGATCGCCAACAGGGACTTCGTGGCCCACGCCCAGCTCTTCTGCCTCAACCACCACGAGAGATGGGACGGCTCCGGCTATCCCAGGGCCTTAAAGGCCCACGAGATACCCCTCCAGGGGAGAATCATGGCCATCGTGGACGTCTACGACGCCCTCACCAACGTGAGGCCCTACAAAAAAGCCTTCCCCCACTACTACGCCATAAAGGTTTTGCTCGAGGGAAGCAGCGGTTACTTCGACCCGTCCATCATGGAGGTCTTCAGGGAGATCGCTTGGAAGTTCGACATCGGGGAGGACAAGTAGGGGAGGACGGAAGCTCCGAGGGACCGCGTTTTAACTTTCGCCTCGGGGACCTTCGGTCGGTTTTCGAAAAACGGAACCGGGAGCGGAGATTTTTCACCGACACCCGGGGTGATTCGGGTCATAAGTTTCGCTCGGGACCAGGGAGGCCGTCATGGCGGAAAAGAAACCGTCAAAAAACGAAGACCGGACGGGATTGTCGGAAGCGAAGAGTTCGTTGGACCATTCGTTTGCCCGTTTTCGCGAAAAATTGAGCACCGAGGAGCAGGTCCGACAAGCGCGCGATTTGTTTGATTGGATGATGAACCTCGACGCGGATCTGGTCAATTTGATGAAAAACAATGAAAACTCCGTGTCCATGGACATGATAGAACGAATCGGAGTCGATTATGACGAAAAATTCAGGAACATATTTCGTCAAATCATAACCAACGGCTTAAAAAAGACGGATGAAACAGAGATAATCGTAAAAAAAAACGAGAGTACTCGGAAAAAGGGATAAACCTCAAAGTCTTCAGCAAAACACCCAAAAGCATCGTCACGCTTTTGGGCGAAGTGACAATGGAGCGAACCGTTCTCAGGCCCGCGACGGCTCTTTACCGCGAAAAGCTTTTCGAAACGGAGCGAATCAAATCCGTCGTTCCTCTGGATTGCCATTTGGGTTTGAACCTTCTTCCTTTTAAAATAACGGTCGCGGCCATGGCCGAAATCGCCTATTGGGTGCAAAAATCAAATTCGTATGACGACGCGGAGGAAGCATTGCGGCGGAATACGAAGATCGACGTCAAGAACGACACGATGCGCTTCGTGGCCAACACGGTTGGAAAAATCGTTCTTGACAATGACTTGGCGAGAGCCGAAGAATCTTATCGACTGTTGAATTCCGGGGGCTTGACGTTTCCGAAAAAGAAGCTTGACCGTGAGCTTTACGTCGAATGTGACGGAGCAATGTTTCGCTCGAGAGAAAAAGGAGACGAAGAAGACGGCGGGGACAAAGGCGATCGCGGGTGGAAAGAAATCAAGTCGGGTGTCGTTTACGGGAGCGACACCTTCATCGGACGGACGGACGACAAAGGAGAACCCGGGCAGGGATTGGGCAATCGCGAATACGCGGCTTATGCCGGTTCCGCGGATGTTTTTCGAAAATTACTGTTTGATTTGGCTTTGCGCAATGGATACGGGAAATATAAGACGACGATATTGTTGACCAATGGAGCGTCGTGGATTAAAAACACGAAGGACCTGTTGTTTCCCGATGCCGTTCTTATACTGGATTTCTTTCATTTGCGCGAAAAAGTACGCGATTTTTCGAATGAATACTTTGATCACAACGAAGCAGAATCCAAGCCCTGGCGCGATAATACATGCAAAATGTTGAGAAACGGCGAAATCAACGCCGTATTGAACATATTGCGCGGCCTTAAGAAATTCGAAACGGACGCGCGCGCGGTTAATTTACGCGATTACATAACCGAAAACATTGACGGCATGGATTATAAACATTATGAGGACAATGGCTGGCATGTCGGCGGCGGCGACTTGGAAAGCGCCAACAAAACGGTCCTCCGGGAAAGATTGAAACAAGCCGGAACGCGCTGGAACGCGGAAACCGCCGGATACGTCACGGCACTCGTGACCAAAGCCAAAAGCCGTTTATGGGACAGAGACGTCGTTCGGGCACTCCGTCGTCATTATGGGGTTGCCCGACCGAATGACGACATCTGATTTTGGCGGCCGACGCGATGAGGTTTTGGACGGAAACCTTTTGGCATTCCCTCCGACCTTTGGCGATCGTTTTAGTCGTCATTGAGCCGCCGATGCTCTTTCGTGAGGCGCGACTCGAACGCGGGGCCGAGCCGGGCCGAACTCAAAGGCAATGTCCTTTCGGGCACGCGTCCCGTCATGTCTTCCGGCTCGGACGCGAAACCCCGCGGCGCCGGTTTTTTCAATCCGGCCCTTCGCGCCCGACGCACCCGCGGGAAGCGCGGCCCTCGCCCCGAAGAGGTCAAATTCGACCTCTTTGAAATCCGGGTCTGAAATCGGCTCCCGCGTTCCAAGGAACTCAAACGTCGAGCGGCCGCTAATCCGGGTTTTGACGACTTTGCCCCGGCCCGGGAGGAGAAGAACTTCCGCCGGGTTCCCTCGGTCGGCGCGATGACGGCGCGGTCCCGGGCGGTCAACTTGGGACGGAGGCGTTTCGGCAAGGCTCATCGTCCGTCCGCGTCGAAGTCCTTATCGGGGATTAAAACGCGGTTGGCTTCGCCCCCGACCAAGGCCGCGGTGGCCGCCATGAAGCCCGGGTCCCCGCCCGTGAGTTTGACCGGGCCCGCGCTCCCAAGGGGTCCCGAGAGCCTCCGCTCGGGCTCTTTTCAGGG
>JAITKT010000168.1 GCA_031278225.1 Deltaproteobacteria bacterium | reverse complement strand
ACGCGGTACTCGCGGGGCTCTGATCCTTTTCCCCCTCCCCGCGTCCCCCCCTTTTTCGATGGCCTTTCCCCGCCCGGTTCCCGCGAAGCGCCGTCCCGAAGGCGTTGTCCCGAAGCGGCCGCGCGGAGGGGAGGTCCCGCCCCGAACGATTCACCCCCGAGACCGGCCCAAACCCGTTTCGAATTCTCCCCCCTCCCCCGGGGCGTCTTCGCGGGCGTTTACCCCGCCGTCTTCGCGGGCGTTTCCCGGGGCGTCCCGACGGTTCCCCGGCCTTCCGGTTTTTTCGTCGGGGACGGTCCCCCGGGGCCCCCCGACGGGGGGCCCCGGGGGTTCCGGGGACCGAAAACCGGAACGCCGGGCCCTTTTGGCGTAAAATATGCTATCCAAAACAAACGACCGTCTCTTTTTCATTTTGACAAAGACGTCTTTTCAAGGCCGGGATCTTTTCACATGAGCAAGAAATTAACCTTCTCGATAATCGTCGCAATCCTTCTCGTCTTGGGATTTCTTTGGCTCAAGCGCTCCGGGGAATCCTCACCGGATACTTTTTACCGTACCCAGCGGGTAATAAATAACCAATTGCGCATAGCCGTCTCGGCCACGGGAACCCTGAACCCGGTGAGGGTGGTGAACGTCGGGACGCAGATCTCGGGGACCATAAAGGAGATTTACGTCGATTGGAACGACGAGGTGGAAGAGGGGCAAGTGCTCTTGCAGCTGGACGACGAGCTCTACAAGGCCAAGGTCAAGATGTCGGCGGCGAATCTCGCGTCCGCGGAGGCCCAGCTGAGACTCTCCCAAGTCCAGCACGACCGTCAGGAAAAGCTCGTGAAACAGGGCTACGCCCCGAAGGAGGAGCTGGACCAGGCCGAGGCCACCTTGGAGATCGACAAGACCAAGGTCATCCAGGCCGAGGCCTCGCTCGCCCAGGACCAATACAATTTGAACAACACCACCATAATTTCCCCCGTGGCGGGGGTGGTGATAAACAAGGCCGTGGACGTGGGGCAGACGGTGGCGGCCAGTTTCCAGACCCCCACCCTGATAGACATAGCCCAGGACCTCTCAAGGATGCAGATTAACGCCTCCTTCGCCGAGGCCGACATAGGGAGGCTCTCCCCCGGGCTCAAGGCCTCCTTCACCGTGGACGCCTATCCCGGCATGAATTTCGAAGGGAAACTCCGCCAGATAAGACTGAACCCCACCACCACCTCCAACGTCGTGACCTACGACGTGGTGGTGGACGTCTCCAACCCCGACCTCATCCTCCTTCCCGGGATGACGGCCTACGTGGACATCGAGCTCTACAGGGAAGACAACGTCCTTCTCGTACCCAACACGGCCCTTAATTTCAGGCCCCTTCCCCGGGAGGGCGACCCCGCGTCCCTCGGGACCGCGGCCATGGCCGGGGACGCGAACGGGCTTCCCCCGGGGGCGGCGGGTCCGTCTTCGGATTCCGCTTCGGGCGCGGCTTCGGGTCCCGCTTCGGATCCCGCCGCCGCTTCCGACGCGGTCCCGGACCTTCCGATCGAAAGCTTGGAGCATTTCCCCGGGGCCGGGCCCGAAAACAATCCCGAGACCAAAGTGGCCCTGGGCATACCCTCCAAGGACGACCCCCCGTCCAAGGGAAGGGTTTACACCCTCGGAAAGGACAACGAACCCGTCGCGACCGATCTCCTCCTGGGGGCCACGGACTTGAGGAACACGGTCGTCAGGGGCGGGGCCCTGAAGGCCGGGGACGAGGTCATAATCTCCGAGACCGGCGCCGCCGGCGGCACCACCCTCTTCGGGGCGGCCGGGGGCGGCGGGCGCGGGAGGGCTTTTTGATGGCCGACGCGGTGAAAACGGTGGACCTCAAAAAAGCCTACCGCACCGAGGCCGGTGACCTCGAGGTGTTGCACGGGGTGAATTTCGAAATGGACGAGGGGGAATTCACGGCCATCATGGGTCCCTCGGGCTCCGGAAAATCCACCTTCATGAACATAGTGGGCTGCCTGGACGTCGCGACCGGCGGGGAATGCCTCCTCATGGGGGAATCCGTGAAAAACCTCTCCCCCGACAGGCTCGCGGCCCGCAGAAACAAGTTCATAGGATTCGTGTTTCAGGGCTACAACCTCCTTCCCAAGGCGGACCTCCTGGAAAACGTGGCCCTTCCCCTCCTCTACGCGAGGGTCCCCGCGAGGGAGAGGCGAAAGAGGGCCATGGCGGAACTGGAAAAGGTCGGTCTCGCCAAATGGTCGCGCCATCATCCGGGCCAAGTCTCCGGGGGCCAGCAGCAGCGGGCGGCCATAGCCAGAGCCCTCGTGGGAAAGCCGGGCCTCATCTTGGCCGACGAGCCCACGGGAAACCTCGACAGCCAGACCTCGGACGAGATCATGAGTCTTTTGACCAAACTGAACGACGACGGCGCGACCCTGATCCTCGTCACCCACGAACCCGACGTCGCGGCTTGCGCCAAAAGAATAGTCAGGTTCAGGGACGGTCTTTTGGTGGAAGACGCTCCCGTCGCGGAAAGGAGGGTCGTCTAGGATGCTCTTTTCCATGTTTATGGAGGCCGTGAGGGCCATGGGTTCCAACAGGCTCAGGACTTTTTTGACCATGCTCGGGATGGTCATAGGGGTGGGGGCCGTGGTCCTGATGCTGGCCGTGGGGGAGGGGACCCGCCTCACCATAAAGAAGCAGGTGGACGCCCTCGGCACCAACATCTTCATAGTCCTCGCGGGCTTTCAAAACACCGGGGGCGTGCGTTCCGGCTCGGGTTCGAGACACACCCTGAACGCCTCGGACGCCGAGGCCATAAGGGAGATGCCCGGGATCGCGGGGGCTTCCCCGGTTTCCATGTCCTCCCTGCAGCTCGTGGCCGGGGGCCAAAACTGGAACACCCAGGTGAACGGGGTGAACGAGGATTACCTTAACGTCCGCTCCTGGAACGTCGAGTCCGGAAGGCCCATGGATTACATAGATTCCCAATCCGGGGCGAGGGTCATCTGGCTCGGGAAATCCACCGCGAAGGAGCTCTTCGGGGGCCTCGACCCCTTGGGCGCCACCATCCGCGTCGGAAGGGTTCCCTTCGTCGTGGAGGGGATACTGGAGGCCAAGGGCCAGAGCCTCGACGGCCGGGACCAGGACGACACGGCCATAGTCCCCTTCACGACCTTCAACCGCTTTCTCCAGACCGGCCATTTTCAGTTCATGGTCCGGATGATAATGGTCAAGGCCGTCGACGGCGCCGACATGACGGAGGTCCAGGAGAACATGAGGGAGCTCCTGAGGGATCGCCACCGCCTGACCGACCCCATGGACGAGGACGACTTCTTCATCAACAATCTCTCCGCCCTCATGGATTCCGCCGAGGCCATGGCCACCGCCATGACCCTCCTCCTGGGCGCCATAGCCTCGGTCTCCCTCGCGGTCGGCGGAATCGGAATCATGAACATAATGCTCGTCTCCGTGACCGAAAGAACTAGGGAGATAGGCATCAGACTCGCCATAGGCGCGAGAAAAAAAGACATTCTGGCCCAGTTTCTCCTCGAGGCCATGCTCGTCTCCTTCACCGGGGGCCTCTTGGGTCTCCTCCTGGGTTCCGCCGGGGCGGCCCTCGTCACCCGCGTCTGGAACATGAGCACCTCCGTCACCCCGACCTCCATGGTTTTGTCCTTCACGGTCTCCCTGGCCATAGGGGTCTTCTTCGGTTTCTACCCCGCCTGGAAGGCCTCCGGCCAAAATCCCATAGACGCGCTGAGATATCAGTGAAAAGAGTCCGTCCGGCGCCAAAAAAAAAAAAAAAAAAAAAAAAAAAAAAAAAAAAAAGAAAAGGAGACCCGCCGGACTTCCCCCCCGCAGACGCTGACCCGGACCTCCGCCCCGACGCGTTCCCGAAGACCGCGACGAAGCCGATCCCCCGTGAACGCCGCCGGGGGGAAGCCTTCCGCCCGGAAGATCCTGAAGACGACCGACGAAAACGGTCTCGGAACCTCGCGAATAAAGGACTCCGGACGCGGGCGCCTCGGGGCGAACCCGCGGGAGACGACAATTCCGGGGTGAGGAACAAAGTCGGGTCGAAGCCCGAACCGCATGAAAAAAAAAGGACGTCGAACGCGGGCGCCTCGGGGCGGACCCGCGGGAGACG
>JAITKT010000163.1 GCA_031278225.1 Deltaproteobacteria bacterium | reverse complement strand
ATTGATTGCCGTCGCTCTTCAAAAGATTATGGATGTACTCGGTCTTGTCGGCATACACATAATCGCCTTTGATTATGTCTAGGAATGACCTGTCCGAGAGAGGCAGTCGTTTCATGTTCATAATCCCATTCCTTCCGGCAGGCCCAAAGGAGGAACCATGGGAAGAAGGTCGCGAAGTCACGGCGAAAAGTAAATTCGGATTCAACGCGGGACATCGGCGGACCGCGAAACCAAAATCGACGCGTTTCGAACTTTATAACAACTCTTTCGTCAAAGATCCGGTGTTTCGGCTTCAATCCGTTTTTTTTGGGGGGGGATGACCGCGCTCATGGCGCCGGCCCGGATCCGGGGCTTGTTTCGAAAGATGGCCCGCAAACCTGGCGGGGGAAGGTTCGGGTCAGAGACCCCAAAGGGAAGCCTTGTCGGCGTCCAACCTCCAAACGCCCGAACTCAGCTCGCGAAAGGTCTTTTCGTCGCTCAAAAGAAGTCTCTTCTCGCGGTTGTCCGAGGCGTCGGGACCTTGTTCCATGGCTTTTTTCAAAAGAGCGTTTAAAACCAGCGTTTTTCCGCGGGAATTTTTCCTTGACCTCGCGAAGTGGCGCGCGTGGAAAGCCGCGAGTTCGGGCGTCGCGACCGTTCTCGCGAATCCGCTCGGGGCCCGTAAGCCGGCGCCGGGCCGCGGGCGGGGTTTTTCGAGCTCCGAAAGGAGATCCTTTATCTCCCTCGCCGGTTCGAGCTCCGGGGGAGTCCGGAAGAGACCCGTTTTCCGAAGAACCTTCCCCCAAGACTCCCCGCCCGCGAACATCGCGAGAGGGACCGACAGGGCGAGTCCGGCGGCCACGGGCGAGAGCCACAGAAAAAACCCGGGGGAGAAAAGGAACATGGAGAGTCCCCAGACGACGCCCAAAATCGTCGCGGGAAAATAAAACCCGAAGGCCCTCCGAAAAGACACCCCGCCGCCGCTTTCCCTGTTTTGGGGGTTCCAGCCGACCTTCGTGCCGATTAAGGCGGAGACCACGAACCAAGAGTGGAAAAGCATGCGGACCGGAGCGAGAAGCGTCGACAACAGGAGCTCCGCGAGCATCGAAAAAAACATCCTCGCGGGTCCCCCGAAAAGGCGGCTCTTTCCCGCGAGAATCTGATAAAGCAGGGACAAAAGCTTGGGAAACAACAGAAGCGCCCCCGTCCCGGACAGAAGCGCCAAGGCCCGGCCCGGAAAATACCTCGGCCAGTCGGGAAACAAACTTCTCCCCTCGGGGAAATAACTCGGGGCCGAAAAAACGAAACTCAAGGCCTCGACGGTCGAGACGAGCAGGAACAGGAACCACAGAAGCGCGGAACCGTAGCTCATGATCCCGTTCACGAAAAGGGCCCTGTGGGTCGGGAAAAAACCCTTCGCGAACAGGAGCTTGGCGTGCTGAAGGTTCCCCCGGCACCAGCGCCTGTCCCTGACGAGCTCGTCGTTCAAGGTGGGAGGGGTCATCTCGTGAGAGCCCTCCAGGTCGTGGGCCAGCCACACCCCGTAACCCGCCCTCCTCATCAGGGCCGATTCCACGAAGTCGTGGGACAGGATCTCCCCGCCCAGGGCGGAGCTTCCCTTGAGTCTGGGAAGGCCGCAGCTCTCCGTGAAGGGTTTCACCCTTATGATGGCGTTGTGGCCCCAGTACTGGGCGTCCCCCAGCTGCCACCAGTGAAGACCCGCCGCGAATATCGGTCCGTAACAGTGGTTGGCGAATTGTTGGGCCCTCGCGAGCGGGGTCGAGCCGAAGATCGCCTTGGGGGGGGTCTGGATTATCCCCGCGTCGGGTCTCTTTTCCATGGACAGGACCAACCTCACCAGGGCCTCGGCCGACATGAGGCTGTCGGCGTCGAAGATCACCATGTAGCGGTAGTGAGCCCCCCAGCGCCTCAAAAAATCGCCAACGTTCCCGCTCTTCTTTTTGACGTTGTGTTCCCTTCTCCTGTAGTAAAGCCCGCCCCCCTTCTTTCGAAACGCGGCCCTGGCTTCTTCCGGGGTCTCTTCGGCCCTTGCCTTCCCTTCCCCCGCCCCCGGCTTTCCCGCGCCGCTCCGCGCGTCCTCCTTCAGAGCCGCGAGAAAACATTCCTCCTCCGCGCAAAAGACGTCGGCGTCGTTGGAGTCGCTCAGGACGAAGACGTCGAAGCGTTCGTCTTCCCCGAGTTTTCTCAGGGCCTCGCGGGTGGTCCTTATGCCCGCCGCGACCGCGAACGGGTCTTCGTTGTATACCGGGAAAAGGATGGCCGTCTTGAAATCCCGGGGGAGAATCGCGCCTCTTTCCGCGCGCGGAAGTTTTTCGAGAATCGCGCGTTTGTCCTTCCCGAACGTCAAAAGAAAGAAACCCGCGAGGGAACTCCAAAAACCCGCGGAAATCCAGGCGAAAAGCACCCCGAACAGGACGGCCAAGGCCGCGCCCAACGCGGGTTCCGTCCCCTCGGGGAGGATGTCGCGCATGACGTTCGCGGCGGCCGCGGCGGGACAGACGATGAGAAGGAGGAGAAAGGTCCTTCTCAAGGCTCCCTTGCCTTTGTAGGGCGGGTTCGAATTTTCGGGGTTTTTCCGTTTCATCGCAAAAACTTTTCCGCGACCATGGAAAGGCGGTCAATGGGGGGAGCGGGCGCCGGAAGGGCCGCGAGAAACCGCTCGTCGAAAGAAAAGCCCGACGCCGTCAGAAGTTCCCCGAACCTGTCCATGGCCCGTTTCATGACGGGATCGAGCGGGTCGGAATCGTCGGGAGAGGGCCCCCGGTCCCCCGGGTTTCCGGGGCTTTCGGGAAAGCGGAGCTCCCTCAGGACCTCGAGGATGAGCCGCAGCGTCGTCTCCGGCGGAAGGTCAAGAAGGATTCCGTGACGGAAGAGCCTTTCCGCCGCGAGTTTTTCAGTCGTCGGGGAAGTCATGAACAAAAGTCTCCGTCAAGGGTCGCGGCAGATTTTCCCCCCTCACCAGGCGCGCGAGAACCCTCCCGCGTCCGTTTTGCCGTCCAATCCCCGCGCGTCTTCTGAGTTTGTCCACGAAACCCGGGCTCTCCGGGGCCTTGACCCTGAGCTTCAGCCGCCAGCCGCCGGTCACGGGG
>JAITKT010000130.1 GCA_031278225.1 Deltaproteobacteria bacterium | reverse complement strand
CAACCCTCGAAAACATGACCCGCCGCCGGAGCGGTCCCGAAAGCGAGGTTTCGGGAGCGACCGCGGACGACGCTTTTTTTTCGCCTTTTTCCGCCACTCGCGAAAAATCATGTTTTTAGCTTTTTCGACTTTTTCACGCTCATTCTTCGTTTTTACCGATAAATTTTTCTTTCGCGGGCGACAAATCGACCATCGTGACGTCGATGCCGGAAACGTATTTGACTTCTCCGTGCTTGGAGGAAGGAACTTGCGAGAGCGTCGCTTGAATGGCGTAATGGCAATCGGAGTTGAAATTCATCGGCGCGTGAAGTTCGGAAAAGAGAGCCGTCTCGACGGGAATCGAGAGAAAATTCGCCATGGGACAATTAATCTTTATCCGGCCGTCCGCCGGTCGGGGAATGACCTCACCGGCCTCGTCGAACAGCCAGAGAAACTCATAGGGAAATCTCAGCGCAGTTTTGTCGCCGTATTTTGAAATCAACCCGTTTTCCGAGGTTTGACGCGACTCGAATTTGTTTTTTCCGAAAACCCGTTCCCCGTGAACGTACCAGATCTTTTCGTCCGCGAAAGAAAACAACATGTATTCGGAATAATCCGTTTTTTCTTCGAAGTAACGGGCCTTGTCTTCGATTTTTTTGGATTTATCGATCCTCGCCACCGCGACCAACGCCCGGAATTTGTCCCCGGACTTCAAATCGCGCATCGCGAAGGAGGCCGGTATCGCGACCTCAAAAAACTCGAAGTTCGGGTTCACGGACAGTAATTTTTCCTTCACTCCCGCGGCCGGCTCTCCCAATTTGAAACCGTTCAAATCCAAATCCCGTATGGATTGGGCAAAACAATGTCCGATTGAAAACGAGAGAAACAACGTCAACGCCAGGACGGAAAAAAAAGCGTTTCTCATAAAGCCCCCCTTAAAAGCGGTTTTCATCCCTCTTTCGGGTCACGCGGTCAAACGAAACGACGCGGGTTCGGACCCGGGTATTTTTTGTGGTTCCGAGGCAAGCGACCCGAATTTCGGTCACTGCCTTTCGTTTCGCGCGAAAGCTCCGCCTCCGGTTCCGGAGACCCCCGAACCATTCGCGAGCGCCGGAGTTCCCGAGACATGACATTGACTTTCGAACGGGGTTCATGTCTTTCCGGCGTCCCAGGGAGTCCGTTCGCCCGAAGCCCGGCGACGCGCGCGGTCTCCCGTCGCTCGAAAACCGCTCGACAAGCCTTCGCGGAGCCAATTGACTCACTCGCGCGATTATGTTGGCCGTCGCCGTCTCTTTTGTCAAGTGAATTTCGGGGGGACTCCCCGGGGAATCGAGGCGCGAAAACCACTGAAGCGCATGGGCGCTCATCCCCGTCGCTCCGGACGGATTTTTGGCCGGCGCCGGGACGGGCGCCGCTCCCTTCGCCTTTCCGGACTCTCCCGCGTTTGGAGCGGACGGATCGGAGACAAAATCATTTTGGCGAAACGAATTTTTCGACGCTTCCCGACCGCTGACCCCGGGGAGCTTCCCGGGCCCCGGAAAACCTCGACGGACCCGGCATCCGAGCCGCCCCGAAATCGGAAAACCGATTCTTTCGGAAAAAACAAGCCTTCGCGAACGGGCGCGAACACAAAACGCGACCGATTCGTCCGCGAAAAAACAGGCGCGAAACATGTAAGTCCCGGCCGCGGCGCCAAAAACAAGTCAGTTCGTTTCCGACCGCCGCGGGCGTCTTTGTTTGACCGCGGCGGCCGGAGCCCCGGCGTAACGAACGTAGACGGGATCCGCCACTCCGGAATTCCACAGACCGCTTTCGAGCTTGGCGGCAAGCGAAAGAACGGCTCGCGCGCTTTCGACGTTCCACCTCGTTCCGCCCCGTTTCACGCGCCGCGATGGCGCGATGCCGTCGCCGCTCTCCGGGGCGCCGAGGCCGATGAAATAACCTTGTTTCGCGAGGGACGAATAATCCATGTCGTTCTTGTTGTCGTCAAGGTATCGCGAAAGGTCGAATTTGGCCTTCGCCCGTTCGCGTTCGGGCAGTCTTTTCACCGTTTCGACCGCTTCTTCGAACTTGCCGCTCCCGAACAATCGCGTCAAATCATCCGCCCATTTCGCGCGTTTGATTTCATCATGATTGAATATCTCTTCGGCATACGCGCGCACGCGTTCGGACAAACAATGAAAATCAAGTATCGACGCGGCGTCCGGAAAGCAGGTCTCCCGCATGTCTCTTATCCATGCCGAGCCGTCGGAAATCAAAACGGTGTTTTCGCAGGAGCCGTGACCGTTCCTGAGAGCGAGCGAAAGCATCAGTTTGAAAAACTCGTCCCGAGAGCCCATGGATGCCGCGTATTCCTTTTTGGTCACGCGATGCCCGCGCCCGTCGGTCCGAAAAACGACGTTTTCCGTCGAAAACGCCAAGCCCCATTCGCACTCTTTCCAAATCACCCCTTTCCCGTCGTCTTCCCGCTCCCGCCCGCGCTTTCGCGGCCGCTCTTCCGCGGCGTCTTCTTTTCCCGGCCTCGCGGCGACCATGGTTCCGCCGCATCGGAGGTACAGGGTGTGAGCCTTTTTGACTTCCGGGAACGCGAGAAGACCGCCCTTGAACTTGTCCCACGCTTCGGCGGCGACTCTCGCGTCGTTGGCGCGAACAAGGCTTCCGATGAGGTTGGTGACCATCCTGACGGTGTCGTCGTTTATCGCGACGGGCGTCGTTTCCTTCAGGAAACGTTCGGCGTCCTCGTACGATTCGCGCAGGGTTGCCTCTTTCGCCACCGCGAGCATGGCTTCGACGGTCATCCCGAAAGGAAGCCCGGAGAGACCGAGCGCGTCGTCCAGCGGAAAAACGTAACCGCGGACGCCATTTTCTTCCAACAGCCTCTTGTCCTCGTCAAAAGAAGGGCGAAGGGCCGTTCTCCGGTATTTCAGAGGTCCGACGGCCGTCATCACCGTCGCGGGGTATTTCTGGTAGACCCTGAGCCTTATTCCCTTTTCCCGGAACTCTTTTTTTTTTTTTGCGATTATCGCGCCGTCTTTTTCCAAACGTCCGACGTTTTCGGCGAACACTTTGAGATTTATCTCTTCGAAACCCCTCTTCATTTCCGAAATCATGTCTTCCAGTTTGGCGATGGTCATGGTTTCGTTCGGGTCCGAACACTCCGAGTCAAACGCGGCGTGATGCTTCAGAAGAACCTTGACCGCGTCCAGGGCCGCTTCCCGGGGGAAACGTCCGACGTGTCCCGAGAGCAATTCGGTAAGCCCCCGAACGAAGTCGTTCAGTTCCTGGGACCGCTCGTCTTCCCCGAAGAAATCGAAGGTTTGGGGATGATTCGCGCCATTTTCGGGGCCTTGGGATTTGTCCATCCGGATCCTCCTCGGGTCGCGTCGCCTAAAAGCCGGATTGTAGCACATTTTAAGAAGACAACAATCGCTTTTGTCATCTTAAGTCGCGAACCGACATGACGTCAATTTAAGATATTTTACATTATAATTTGCGTTTTACTCCGCTTCCGGGCGCTTCCCGGCGCTTCCGGACGACTCCCGCGGACGCCGGGGCGGGAGGCCGGGCCCATCCCCCGCGTCAAAACGCGAACTTTAAACGGGGCTTCCCGCGAAAAACTCGTAAAATCTTGGCCCGCGAGGCAAAAGGCGCGTTTTTCAAGGAAAAATCCCGGAGTAATGTGCTATAATGGCGTTTTCATTCTCTCCCCCCTTCCCCCCTTCCGTTTTCCCTTGTCACCGACCCGAAAACCAAAAGCTTTAACGTCAAAGCCTTGAATTTGAGGAACCATGTCCCCCAAAACGCCGGAACGCTCCGTTAAAAAACCCTCTCTCCAAAAACTCTTGAGGCGCATCATCTGGTCCTTCGGCCTCGCCATCCTCGGTTCCTGGGGCATGGTCCTGCCCCGACTCGGCATCATCCGTCTGGAGGACTTCGGCAAAAGCGACGACTTCTGGTTTTACTGCGACCTCGCCTCCATGAGCGTCGCCATCTTCGGGCTTCTCATGGTTTGTTACCACAATTCCAAGATGAAACCCCGCCTGAAACGCCTGGAGGAGATGGGCGAATCCAGGTGGGGCCTCTTCTGAGCCACCCTTCCCCGCCCTTTTCGTCCCCGGCCCCCCGCC
>JAITKT010000096.1 GCA_031278225.1 Deltaproteobacteria bacterium | reverse complement strand
TGAGACCCGAAAGCTCTCAGACCAAGGACGTCATCATGCTGGAGTCGACGCTTCTCTTCGCCAAGAGAGGCTACGAGGCGGTGTCCATCAGGGACATAGCCAGCTCCATCAAGATGAAGCCTTCCTCCCTGTACAACCACTTTCCCGGGAAAGAGGCCCTGTTCGAGGCCGTTTTGAACCACGCGGAGGACCTCTACCTCCTCTATTTCAAGTACCTGGACGAGAGCCTCGCCAAGGCGGCGAGCCTCTCCGAGCTTTTGGACACCCTGTTTTTGGAACCCACCAAGATGTCCAACGAGTTCACCTGCTACGCCTTTTCCCTGGTCCTCACGGAACAGTTCCGGGACCCCCACTGCGCGAGGATCTTCAACGAGACCTTTCTGGACTACAGCATCAACTTCATCAAGGGCTGGTTCGACCGTTGCGTGGAAAAGGAGATGTCCGACAAATTCGACACCCACATGGTGGCGACCCTGGTCATGCACACGATCCTCCTGTGCATAAGCCTCAGGGTCCAGGAGTACATGGATCACAGGCCGCCCATCGATTACCTGAGGCACTTCTCGGACCTCAAGCGCCTCATCATGAACCTGGGCGGTTTTCCCGACGCGGAAACGACGATACCCGTTCCCCAGAAAGACCCCGCGGCCGCGACGGAAAAGGAAACCCCGTAAAGACCGCGAGGGCCGGGCGGACCTTTTCCGCGATTGGCCGAAAAATCATCCCCCCCCGTCGGAATCCGGAAAGAAACCCCGGTCCCGAGCCGGCGCGGGGGGCTTTTTTCGTCCCCGCGCGTCTTTCCCGCCCCCCCAAAATCACCCAAACGCCGGAATCACCCCAAAAATCCGCGGCCGCCCCGCGAAAGGCCCGATTTCCGGAACTTAAACCGGAAGGCGCGGCCCCGTCCCGCCTTGTTTCTTTTCCCTTGCTTTAAACCAATCGCGCCGCTATTATTGTCGAACGTGTCGATTTCGTTCCGTCGAACCCAGGCGATTCGTCGCCCGCGGCTTTTTCCCGCCCCGCGTCGACGGGAGGACGTCGTCGTTTTCCCCGAAAAACTCCCGCGTCAATCGGAATTCCTTCAAGCAGGATCGAATCATGTCAACGGACCTTTTTGACTTCCAGCGGATGAACCGCCTCCCCCCTTACGTTTTCGCCACGGTGAACGAGTTTAAAATGGCCGCCAGAAGAGCCGGAAACGACATCGTGGACTTGGGCATGGGGAATCCCGACCTGGGCACCCCTCCCCACATTGTCGAAAAACTCCTCGAGGCCGCGACCAAGGACACCAACCACCGCTACAGCGCCTCCAAAGGCATAACCAAGCTCCGCCACGCCATTGCCGCCTGGTACAAAAGGCGCTACGACGTGGATCTCGACCCGGATTCCGAAACGGTCGTGACCCTGGGGGCCAAAGAAGGCCTGGCCCATCTGACCTTGGCCACCATCACCCCCGGCGAGGTTGTTTTGGCCCCGGATCCGACCTACCCCATTCACTCCTACGCGGCGATCATAGCGGGAGGGGACTTGAGAAGCGTCCCCATCGGACCCGGGAGGGATTTCTTCTCGGACCTGCAACTGGCCGTGAGACAAACCTGGCCGAGACCGAGGATGCTCGTCATTTCCTTCCCCCACAACCCCACGGGGGCGGTGGTCGACTTACGGTTCTTCGAGAAGCTGGTTTCCTTTTGCCTAGACCAAAAGATTCTGATTGTCCACGACCTCGCTTACGCGGATCTGTGTTTCGACGGCTACGAGGCACCCAGCATCCTCCAGGTCAAAGACGCCAAAGACATAGCCGTGGAGGCCTTTTCTCTTTCCAAGAGCTACTCCATGGCCGGCTGGCGGGTGGGTTTCATCTGCGGGAACCCCAAAATGGTCGCGGCTCTCACCCGCATCAAGAGTTACCTGGATTACGGGGCCTTCCAGCCGATCCAAATTGCCGCGATCATCGCCTTGAACGGAACCCAGGATTGCGTTTCGGAGATCGTCAAGACCTACAAGGAACGCCGGGACGCCCTGGTGGAAGGTCTCGCCAAGGCCGGTTGGCCCGCCGAACCCCCCAAGGGCACCATGTTTCTCTGGTCCAGGATCCCCGAAGAGTTCAGGGACATGGGTTCCGTGGAATTCGCCAAAACGCTCATAACCCACGCCAAAGTCGCCGTCTCGCCCGGACTGGGTTTCGGCTCCGGGGGAGAGGGATTCGTTCGCTTCGCCCTAGTGGAAAACGTCCAACGGATAAAACAGGCGACCCGGGGCATAAAAAAGGCCTTCGCCCGTCTTTCCGACACCAAAATTCGCATGACCATGTGAAGACCGCGCGAAGACCGCGGGAAACACCCGGCGGGATTGAGTTTCTTCATAAAAAGCGAAGGCGACCGGTTTTCCGTCGGTCGCCTTCGCTTTGTCCGTCTTCGGGCGGTGTTTCGTTTTCCCGGATTCAATCCCTCCGGATTTCGCTCAGCCGATCATGGCGGAAGCCGCTTCCGGCTCGGGGATTTGACCGGCTCTGTACTCGTTCAGCTTGTTTCTCAGGGTCCTGACGCTTATGCCCAAGAGTTTGGCCGCGTGGGTGCGGTTCCCGGAGGTCTCGTTCAAGGCCCTGCCGATGAGGCGCCTTTCCATTTCCTCTATGGTCATCACGGGCATGCCTTCGGAACCGGCGGGAAAACCCGCGACCGCCGCGCGGAACGATTCCCCGGGGACATCGTCCTCTTCCGGGGATGTTTCCCCCGAACCGCTTTGAAAAGCGAAGCCGGCTTCGGAAAGCGGAGTCTCGTCCGCGCGGGGGATCTCCCCCGGGGCGGAATGCGGCGACTCCGACGGCCTTTCTTCGGGTTCGGTTGTCTCGGGGACCCGCGAGTTTCTCTCCAGGGCCAGCATGAAACCCGTTTCGTCCATGAAGATGTCCTCGGCTTTGATGCTCGTTCCCCGGGTCATGAGGACGGCCCGGGCTATCGTGTTTTCAAGCTCCCTGATGTTTCCCGGCCAATCGTGACTCATCAGGAACTCCAGGGCCTCGGGCTCGATGTCGGTGACCGTTTTTCCGTTCTGTCTCGAGTAATTTTCCATGAAAAAACGGGTCAGGGGGAGGATGTCGTCCTTCCTGTCTTTCAGTCCGGGAATGTAAATGGGCATGACGTTCAGGCGGTAGTAGAGATCGGCCCTGAATTTCCCCTCGTCCACCCAGGATTTCAGCTGTCTGTTGGTGGTGGCGATGACTCTCGCGTCGATCTTGTGGGGACCCTTGCCTCCCACGGGATCGATCTCGCCTTCCTGGAGGGCCCTCAAGAGCTTGGCCTGAAGGGAGACGTCCATCTCGCTTATCTCGTCCAAAAGAAGAGTTCCCCCGTCGGCCAAGTCGAATTTGCCCGGTTTCCTGTTGAG